>JAIXVL010000168.1 GCA_027483045.1 Lysobacteraceae bacterium | reverse complement strand
TTCCGGCATGCCGATGCCCGCCTTTTCAGCCTGACGCTTCACCGTGCTGTACAGCCACTGCTCCAGCTCGTTGCGCGGCTGCGTGATCAGCACCATGCCGGTGGAGCGCTTCGCCATCCACTTCGACAAGAAGAGGGATACGAAGGCGCCGCCAAAGCCGAAGATGGCGCAGAACACCAGCATGCCGGTGTAGTTCACGCCGTACTGCGAAGTGAAGGTGGTCAGGCCGAAGTAAGAGCTAGCAATGGCCCAAACCACAGAGAACACTAACAACACGGCAATGTTGGTAGCGAGGAAAAGAGCGATGCGCTTCATGCGGGTCAATCCAAGGCAGAGCTGAGGGACAGGGCCTTAGTGTGGCAGACCCTTGTAAAGTTCAAGTGCATTGCACACGCACACCACTCAAGTCACGCCACTCGATGACATTTCCTTCACCTCAGTACGTCGGGCGCTTCGCGCCTTCACCGACCGGTCCTCTTCACTGGGGTTCGGCTTTGGCGGCATTCGGAAGCTGGCTATTCGCAAAAAAAGCCGGTGGCGAGTGGTTAGTGCGTATCGAGGACCTGGACCCCCCTCGCGAGCAGGACGGCGCGATTGCGGCGCAGCTCGCCACGCTGGAACGGCTTGGCTTGCATTCCGACCGCCCCATCGTTCAGCAAAGTCAGCGCCAGCCGCTTTACCGGTCGGCCTTGGACCACCTGCTCGCAGAAGGGCATGCGTTCCCCTGTCTGTGCAGCCGCACAGACCTTGCTGCCGTGCAAGGTATTCACCGCGCTTGTGTGCCGCAGTCTGAAGGCACGCACCGCACCCGCAGTTTTCGGCTGCGTGTCGATGACACGCCCGTGCGATTCAACGACACAGTGCAGGGACCCTTTCAGCAAAAGCTGTTGAGCGAAGTAGGCGATGTCATTCTTCGCCGCGCCGATGGCTTCTGGGCCTACCAACTGGCTGTGGTGGTGGACGATGCCGATCAAGGCATTAGCCACGTGGTGCGCGGTGCCGATCTTCTCGACTCCACGCCCCGTCAGATTGCGCTGCAAAGGGCACTCGGCCTGCCAACGCCGATCTACACCCACCTGCCGCTTTGGTGCGATGCGGAAGGAAAAAAGCTTTCAAAGTCCGAAGGCGCCGAAAGCCTGGATTCCCACTCGGCCAGCGAGATCTTGCGCCGCTGCTGGCAGGCCTTGGGACAGGACGATGGGAGTTGGCCGCTCCAAGGACACGGCATGGTCTTGCTAAATGCGCTGCCTGAGCGCTTTACCCCCGCCCTCATCCCGCCCCAACTGAGCCCCATTGCCGCGACGCCGCGCACAGATTTGGTCGACCAGCCCGACACTTGACAAGCATTGACTTGCTGTTGTGCAGCGCGCCATTGAACCTAGGCTCCTCACTCTGTCGCGAACCCCCATGGACGCCGTGCGCCTTCTCAAGAAGTACCCCAACCGACGCCTCTACGACACCCGCATTTCCAGCTACGTCACTCTGGACGATGTGCGGCAGCTGGTGCTCGATGGCGAAGAGTTCGAAGTTCGCGATGCGCGCTCCGAGCAGGACATCACGCGCTTGGTTCTTCTGCAGATCATTGCCGAGCGCGAAGAGGAGGGGCAGCCGATGCTCTCCACCACGGCCCTGCAACTCATGATCCGCTTTTATGGCGACCCGCTGCATGGCTTCATGAGCCGCTACATCGAGCGCAGCTTGCAGCTCTTTCTTGAGCAGCAACATACGCTCCGCAAGCAGTTGGGCGGCCTGATCAACACTTCTCCGTTTGCCATGTTGAATCAGATTGCAGAGCGCAATCTGGAGCTTTGGAAGAACTTCCAGCACGGCGTACTGAAGGGCGGAACTTTGGGTAGCGGCCCCGTCAAGAAGAAAGCTGCAGCACGCACGAAAACCGCAAAACCCGCAGTAAAGAAAGCGCGCACCTAAGTATTTGCTTGCTGCGGAAACGCGCCCCGACTTTAAAGGTCGCGCGCGACGCGAAAGCCGATTCGGGCTGAAGTGAGCTCCGCCGGGACTTGCAGGCGGAAGGCTGAACGCGCTTGCTCCTCTGTGCTAGCCCATGAGCCACCGCGCACCACGCGCTCGCGGCATCCGGGATTGACCCATGCGCGCCCATCGGAGGGTGCGCGTCGATAGCTGTCGTGCCAGCAATCTTCCACCCACTCCGACACGTTGCCCATCATGTCGAAAGTGCCGAAACGCTCAACGGCGTAGCTGCCTACCGGTGCCGGGCCCCAATGCCCATCGCCCCAGCCGCGAATGGCACGCCCCCAGCGGCGTCCCAAAGGTGACTTGTCCCCTTCGCCGGTCAGATTGGCCAGCGCTTGGCGCGGAAGACGCTCGCCCCAGGCCCAAGGCGCGGATTCGCCGGCACGCAGGGTGTACTCGAACTCGGCCTCTGACGGCAGGCGATAACGCTGCCCCGTTTGCGCCGAAAGCCATTCGGCGTAGGCCTGAGCATCGGCGAACGCCACATGCACCACTGGCGCGTCTGGTGACGCCACCAGCTTGCCGAGATAGCTGCGGCGCCAGTGCGCTCCTCGCACAGCCACCATGGCCCCTCCGCGCTCGTCATACGCCGAAGAGCGACCTTCACGTTCGGCCACCGTGCGGTAGCCGGTTGCAGCCACAAAACGGGAGAACTCAGCAACCGTCGTCTCACGCGCAGCCAAAGCAAAGCCACGTTCGAAGCGCACCTCATGGCTTGGGCTCTCGTTCTCGCGCGCATTCGCTTCGTCAGCGGCCGCGCCCATACGGAATTCACCGTACGGAATCACCACCAGAGCCGGGCCATCACCGCCGCCGCGCAAAGGCTCGGTGAAGCGCTGCCCAGGCCGGAAATGCCCATAACGCCTTGCCATCGCAAGACGTTCCACCGTGCGATCAAACGATTGCACCTGCGCGTCAGCCTCTTTCGCCGCATCGATCAAGGCCGCGGCGCGTCCTAGATCAAGTCGGTCCATCGCTTCATTCGCCTCGGCCAACGCACTTTCGGCGCTTGTCGAGCGCTTCTTGGCCAAGTTTGCGGCGGCGTCCTGCACCTGCCTCGGGTCGGACCCCACTCGTGCGGCGCGACGCAAATCGGCCTCTGCATCACGGAACTCGTTGCGCTCGCCCGCGGCGAGTGCACGCTCAATCAGTTGATTCTCAATGCGGCTTAAGCCTTCTTTGGCCGGCGCGAATCCTGGAACCAAAGCAAGAGCGGCTCGATACGCGGAAACAGCGCTGGCTCCGCGCGGCCCCAACCATTGGCCTGCTGATTCGCGCCGCTGCCCCAAGGCCACCTCGGCCAATGCACGCTCAGCGGTCTCCAAGGCTTCGGTGCGCTCTTTGTCAGCAGCGGGGGCCACCACGCGCAGCACCGCGGCGGCGGCGGCGGCTTCGTCGAGCCGCCCTCCGGTTCGGCGTTCGGAAAACTGCACTTCCAAGGCCGCAATCACCCTTTCCCGGCCCACTTGGGCTTCAGGGACAGGGGGCTGCAAGGCCTCGAGGGCCAGATAGATGTCGAGCGCCCCCATCGGTTCTGCACCAAAGAGACGGCCAGCTTTCTCGGCTTCCACGGCTTCAATCAACAGCGCATCGCGGGCCTGCTCGGGCACCGCCAATGCCGCGGGCTGCCAAGCCACCTGCGCGGGCTTGACGGGCGCAACCGTGGCCGCAGAGGCGTTTGCGTCGTCCTGCTGTGCCGGAGGTGGGCTCTCGGGTGTGGCCTCGGGCGCAGGCGCGGAATCGCCGCACGCACACAGCAGCAGGGCCAGGGCAACAGCGATGGCGACACGGGGTGCTTTAGGGATCACGCAAAAAGTGACACAAGGCAAGAGCGCGGCGGACGCGTCGAAGACGTTAGGCTAAGGCCCCCTCCCCTGCAAGGACACGTCGCGCGTGACGGCTATTGATTCGGCGAACGACGCAGCGGCGCAATGCGCCAGCCTCGACCGCGGCGCCCCGCTGGCACTCGATACCGAGTTCATGCGCGAGCGAACCTATTTTCCGCAACTGGCCCTGGTCCAAGCAGCCGATGCGGGTGGCCGCATCCTGCTGATCGACCCGATTGCTCAGGGAATGCGCGAGGTTTTGGCACCCCTGATTGGCGGAGCGGATGCGCTGATGCACAGCGCCAGCGAAGACCTGGTGGCTTTTCGACACGCCTTAGGCGTGCTGCCGAAAACCTTGTTTGACACCCAGATTGCCGCGGCATTTGCCGGGCTTGGCCCAGGCTTGGGTTATCAGGCGCTCGTGCAGCAAACCTTGGACGTCAGTTTGGCCAAAGCGGAAACCCGATCCGATTGGCTGCGCCGCCCACTCAGCGCCGAGCAACTCGCGTATGCCGCCGATGATGTGGTGCATCTGCATGCGGCGGCGGACGTATTGACCACCCGGCTTCGTGACGCGGAGCGCTTGGACTGGGCCCTTGCCGACATGTCTCGCATGCTCGAGAACGCGCGCGCCGACCGCGAGGACCCGCAGCCTCACTTGGCCATTCGCCCGGCCGCACTGCTTGATCGACCTGCACAGGCCCGCTTGCGCCGCTTGCTGCTGTGGCGCGAACGCACGGCCCAGCAAAAGGACCTGCCTAAACGCTGGCTTCTCGATAACGATGTTGCGGTGCAGTTGGCCCGCAAGCCGCCCACATCGGCGCATGCGCTGGCAGCACTCTTGGAAGGCTCGCGCTCGGCAAAACGACTTCAAGACGCCATCGCTGAGGTACTCGAAGCGCCCATGAGCGACGATGAGGCCAATATGCCGCTTGCTCGCGATGGCGACCGGACCGACAAGACGCGCCTAAAGTCCTTGCAAGCCGTTGTGGCGGAGCGCGCGGCAGCTCTGCAACTCCCAGAAGGCCTGTTGTGCGCCAGACGGCATTTGGAGACCTTGCTGAGCGACAACGAATGGCCGATGGCTCTAGAGGGCTGGCGTCGCGAAGCACTCGAAACACCCTTGAGGCGCGCGCTCGGCTGATTGCTTGGCAAGGGTTCAAACGCACTCGTATACTCGAGCGCAGCACGGGGGGGTAGCTCAGCTGGGAGAGCGCGTCGTTCGCATCGACGAGGTCGTGGGTTCGATCCCCATCCTCTCCACCAATGCAGCGTTAGTTTTTAGAATGAAAACAGCGCCTTACGTCATGCGATGTAAGGCGCTGTTTTGCTTTAAGCGGCATCGATTCCAGAACGCCGCGGGCCGCTCATGTCGATCACCGCCACCCAAGCCCAGCGACGGATCGGCGGAATCAATCGCATCAAAACGCGGTCGATGCCGTGCAGGAACGACAGCAATGGTTTGAACAGCGGCGTGCTTCGGAAGGGCACCGCAGCAAGCGTGGCGATGTGGAAGTAGTGGACGTCGACCTTCGAGAAGAAGCGCTCCAAGAGGTCGATATCCACCATTAGAAGTGGATGTTCGTCTTCTGTGCGCATCGCCGGCGTCAGCTTGCGGTAAAGGTTGAGCGCTGGGTTGTGACCTAGTGGCTCGACGAACACCGCACGCCCCTCTTGGCGCAACACGCGCGCGATCTCGGCATACGCTTTCTCGAGGTGGAGGTGGTGCAAGATGCCCTCTCCGAACACAACATCGAAGCTCTCATCAGCGAAGCTCATCTGCTCGGCGTTCATCGCGAAGAACTCGGCAGGCAATGAAGCTTTCTGTGCCTCTGCGTTCGCAATACGCACGGCTTCGTCAGAAATGTCGATGCCCTTGATACGAGCTCCTCGGGCCGCCCAGCGCAGCGACTTCTCGCCTTTGGCGCAGCCGTATTCCAACGCATCGGCGCCCGGCAGATAGCGCCCGAGAAGCGTGTTGTAGAGGGCGGTGTTTAGCGTGTAGACGCTGTAGTACTTGCCGAGATCTTCGCGCACGTCTTCGTCGTGATTACGAAAACGCTGGTCGTGGAAATCCCGTTCTTTAGCAATGCGGTCCATGCGAATCGTCCGTGAAGTGGCGCGGATTAGGAATCCGCAGCAGGCAGGGCCAGTTTATCTCATGAAGTGCGGAGCCGACCTTGCCGCGTCCTCGAATCTTCGCAGATACAACTCGGGGATGTCGCCTGACGGCCAAGGGGGCCAGTGCCAAAGAAAAAGCCGGGCATGCCCGGCTTTTTCTTTTTTTGCATCGGCCTCGGATCAGAACCAATCGATGCCGGCGCTGAGGGTAAACAGAAAGCGACCGTCAGCGGTCAAGTCGCCATTGCTGGCGACGCGCTCGTCATCGGGGGCGTTCGTGTCGGAGTAGCCCACATAGGCGGTAAAGGCGCCGAATTCACGCGAAACACCGATTTGGCCATGGGTGAAATCGGTGTACAGGCTGCCTTCGTACTGAGTGCGGGTAGCTTCAAGATCCAGCGAGAACTCGCCCGGTAGCGCGAAGCTGTGCTTGACCTTTGCGCGCCACGCGCCGCCACCGAGCGCATCGTCGTCAGCGGCCCAAACTTGGAATGTGGTGGTGGTTGGGAAAGTCACGCCACCCGTGATCTCCGCATAGTCGTAGCTGGAAGGCGCACCGGTATAGGTGTATTGCACGACACCGGCGGTCCAGCCCCAACCGCTCTCGTAGTCTTTGGCGAATCCAGCGTAGAGATCGATCTCGGTGTTCGCCGGGTCGGTATCGCTGAACTCCACGTTGGACGCCCACACACCGGCATAGAAGCCATTCTCGGCCGAGAAATCCAAGCTGGCCTGAAGTGCTGGGTCGTTTTGGGTCTGGCTGACACCGTCGAAGGTGTAGTCGGACACTGCAGTGAAGGTGCTCGAAAGGGACGAGGCAGACACCGGGGCCGAGACAGCGGCAAGGGCGAGGGCCAGGGCAGCAAGACGCATGGGGCTTCTCCTATTTTTTGGAAGTGCAGGATTGGGCAAGGGCAACGGCCGAACCGATGGGGTTCGCCCGTTCAGCTAGCAGCAAGTCATTGGAGTTTGCAAGTCAATGACAAAAACGTGGTTTTTTTGCCCTCACTCGCGGCTGGGGGCTGCAGGTGTTCATGCGACAATGGGCGGCTTAAGTCCCCGTAGCTCAGCTGGATAGAGCGTCCCCCTCCTAAGGGGAAGGTCGTACGTTCGAATCGTATCGGGGACGCCACACATACCCTTCTGGAGCCAGCCCCCATGACCCATCCCGTCCTCGCCGCCCTCGGCCTCACCGACCACGAATCCGGCACCTACCTCGGCCACGGCGAGTGGTCCGCCACGCGCGATGCCGGCGTGCTCGAGCCGGTGAACCCAGCCACCGGCGAGGTGCTGGGCAAGGTCTACGCCTCGTCAGAAGCCGACTACGCCAAGATCAAGGAGCGCGCCAAGGTCGCCGCCGCGATCTGGCGCACTACGCCGGCGCCGAAGCGCGGCGAAGCCATCCGCCTTTGCGCCGAGGCCCTGCGCCAGCACAAGTCGGCGCTGGGTGCGCTGGTCTCGCTCGAGATGGGCAAGATCAAGGCCGAAGGCGACGGCGAAGTGCAGGAGATGATCGACATCGGCGATTTCGCCGTCGGCCTCGCCCGCCAGCTCTACGGCCTGACGATGCACTCCGAGCGCCCGGGCCACCGCATGTACGAGCAGTGGCACCCGCTCGGCCTCGTCGGCGTGATCAGCGCGTTCAATTTCCCGGTCGCCGTGTGGGCCTGGAACAGCTTCATCGCCGCCATCTGCGGCAACATCACGATCTGGAAGCCCTCGCCGAAGACCCCGTTCTGCGCCGTGGCCTCGATGAAGATCTGCAACGACGCCCTGCGCGCCGGCGGCTTCCCGGACCTGTTCTTCCTGTTCAACGACGCCGGCACCGAGCTGGCGAGCAACTTCGTCGACGACCACGACGTGGCGCTGATCAGCTTCACCGGCAGCACCAAGATCGGCCGCCAGGTCGGCGAGCGCGTCGCCCGCCGCATGGGCAAGTCGCTGCTGGAGCTGGGCGGCAACAACGCGATCATCGTGGACCAGACCGCCGACCTGAAGCTGGCCATCCCGGCCATCGTCTTCGGTGCCGTCGGTACCGCCGGCCAGCGCTGCACCACCACGCGCCGCCTGTTCATCCACGAATCGATCTTCGAAGACGTGATCGCCAAGGTCGCGACCGCATACAAGCAGGTCGAGGGCAAGATCGGCGACCCGAATGCCGAAGGCACCCTGATGGGCCCGCTGAACGACAAGGGCGCGGTCGCGGCCTTCCTTTCGGCCATCGAGAAAGCCAAGGCCGCGGGCGGCGTGGTCCGCAGCGGCGGCGCGGCCATCGACCGCCCGGGCAACTTCGTGCTGCCCACGCTCATCACCGGCGTGGCCAACTCGGCCGAAGCCGTACAGACGGAAACCTTCGCTCCGATCCTCTACGCCATGCCGTTCAAGACGCTGGACGAGGCCATCTCGATGCAGAACGCCGTGCCGCAGGGCCTGTCCTCGGCGATCTTCACGCAGAACCTGAAGGCAGCCGAGCAGTTCCTGTCGGCGGCTGGCTCGGACTGCGGCATCGCCAACGTCAACATCGGCACCTCGGGTGCGGAGATCGGCGGCGCATTCGGCGGCGAGAAGGAGACCGGCGGCGGCCGCGAGTCGGGTTCGGACTCCTGGCGTGCTTACATGCGTCGTCAGACCAACACGATCAACTACTCGGACTCGCTGCCGCTGGCCCAGGGCATCAAGTTCGAACTCTAAGTTTTTCCGCCTACACTGACGTTCATGGTTTCTTCATCTGCGAGGCGTTCGATGCGTACCGGTCACCTGATGTTCGCTGCTCTGCTGGGTTTGGCTTTGGCACCTGCTGCCATGGCGGAAGACCAGGAATTCGTTGCCGGTGACGGCGCGAAGTTCACCTTGCCTTTGGTGGATGGGTTGCCGGGCCGCGCTGAAGTTGATTTGGCCATTTTCGAATCTGCTGGTTTCGAGACCAATACTGCCGGTGCGCCTTCGCTGACGGATCGTTTCAGCTTCGTGTTCAAGGGCGGCCAGCGGCCGGCCCGTGTTCGCGTGGAAGACGTGACTTTGGCGGCGCCGGTACTGATTGCTGAAGTCGCTGTTCCCGATGATTTGCAGGGCGCTGGTTTCCGGCGCTCACGCTTCGAGTTCAGTGCAGCAGCGTGCAGCATCGCTCGTGGGGAACCCTGCAGTGCTTGGATGTTTGGTGATCAGGCTTTTCGTTTGTATCGCGCCACGCTGATCTACGACGACGGCGAGTCGGTGAAGTTGCAGCAAGCCGAGCCGTACCACATGGCAGCGTTCGTCGCGCGAATGGGTGACCGCATTCCCACGCGTGCCGCCGAGCCGCAAACCGCACAAAGCGAGTAAAGCAATCCATGAACGCAGCGATTCGGCGGACCAGCAGCCTCGCGATCATCAGCCTAGTGTCAGGCCTCATGGGTTGGACCCTTGCACCTTTCTTGGGCTCCATCGTCGCCATCATCACCGGCCACATGGCCCGCAGCGAGATCCGCCAACAGCCTGATCAAATCGATGGCGATGGTTTTGCGATCGCCGGCTTGGTGATGGGCTACCTGCTCATTGGCCTGACCATTCTCGGGGTGCTCGCTGTTGTTCTGTTCTTTGGTGGCTTGGCCGCCATCGCTGCTTTTGCCGCCTCGGTAGGCCAGTAAACTCACACCGCAAGGAACGCTGCTCACAATGTACGGATTGGCCCGATCACTGCTGTTCCGCCTGGATGCGGAACGCGCACACGAACTCGGCCTCAAAGCCCTCAATGCAGCATGGCGCAGCGGGCTGAATCCCTTGCTGGCCACGAAGCCCAAGCCGCTCATCACCAAGCTGATGGGCTTGGAGTTTCCTAATCCCGTCGGCCTTGCTGCAGGTTTGGACAAGAACGGCGAATGCATCGATGCCTTGGCGGCGCTGGGATTCGGCTTCGTTGAAATTGGAACCGTGACGCCGAAGCCGCAAGCCGGCAATCCCAAGCCGCGTATGTTCCGCTTGCCGGAAGTCCAAGGTGTCATCAATCGCCTGGGATTCAACAACGGCGGCGTGGATGCGCTGGTGCGCAATGTCGAATGCTCAAAATTGAAGCGCGTGGGCGGCAGCACCATCCTCGGCATCAATATCGGCAAGAACAAAGACACGCCCAACGAGCAAGCAGCGCAGGATTACCTGCACTGTCTGGGTCGCGTGTACGCGCTGGCCGACTACGTAACGGTGAACATCTCATCGCCAAACACGGCGGGTTTGCGCGAGTTGCAAGAAGAGAAAGCGCTTCGCGCCTTGATCAGCCAAGTCTTCGAGGCACGCGAGCGCCTATCCGTGCGACACGGCCGCCGCGTTCCTATTCTCGTCAAGATCGCGCCCGACATGAGCGAAGATGACATCGATGCATCGGCACGTGTTTTGGGCGAACTGAATGTGGATGGCGTAATTGCCGGCAACACCACGGTGGACCGTTTGGCAATTGATGGCCACCCATTGGCCGGCGAACAAGGCGGACTTTCCGGACACCCCCTCTACGGCCGCGCAACCGGCGTTTTGCGCCGCTTCCGTTCGCGCTTGCCGGCCCACATCCCTTTGGTGGGCGTTGGCGGCATCCTTTCCGGGGCCGATGCTGCGGGCAAGGTCACTGCGGGCGCCGATCTGGTTCAGTTCTATACCGGCCTGATTTATCGCGGGCCTGAGCTCATCGATGAATGCGTGCAAGCCATTCGCCATCGCCGTGAGGGCGTGCGCTGATGGCTGAGGGCTATCGCCTCGCCGAAAACGTATCGCTGGCTGGGCGCAACACGTTTCGCGTGGATGCCCGTGCGGAGCTTCTCGCCGACGTCAATGATCCTCTCGCGCTCCCCGAATTGATGTCGGAGCCTTCGCTGCAGTTTGCGCCGCTGCTCGTGCTCGGTGAAGGCAGCAATGTGCTTCTTGCAGGCGATGTGCCCGGGCTGACCCTGTGCCTCACACGCGCACGCGTCGCCATTGTCGAAGACACCGCTGACTCAGCACTCGTGGTCGCCGATGCGGGTGTGGCTTGGAATGATCTGGTGCATTGGACTCTCGGCCGCGGCTTGTGCGGCTTCGAGAACCTCGCCTTGATTCCGGGCACCGTGGGCGCTTGCCCCATTCAGAACATTGGCGCCTATGGCGTTGAAGTGGGCGAGTTCATCGACTCGGTACAAGCTTTTGATCGCGAAACCTTGCGCCTGCGCGAGTTTGAACATGAGGACTGCCGATTCGGCTACCGCGACAGCGTGTTCAAGCGCGCGCCCGAGCAGAACATCCTGACCGAAGTACGCTTTCGCTTGCCGAAGCAGCGCCCCATCAAGATCGACTATGCCGGCGTGGGTGATGAACTTGCTGCGATGGGCATTGAGCAACCCAACCATCGCCACGTCGCTGAGGCCATCAGCCGCCTGCGCACTCGCAAGCTGCCAAACCCCTCGGTGCTGGGCAACGCAGGGAGCTTCTTCAAGAACCCCATCGTGACGCAGCAGTTTGCAGATGCCTTGAAACTCGAGCATCCGGGCCTACCGGTGTTTCCAGGCGACAGCTCGAGCACGCGCAAGATTTCCGCGGCGTGGCTCATTGAGCAGGCTGGTTGGAAGGGGCACCGCGATGGCGATGCCGGCGTCGCCGCCCAACATGC
>JAIXVL010000238.1 GCA_027483045.1 Lysobacteraceae bacterium | reverse complement strand
CGGCGGCCTTCATCCAAGCCAAACTCGCTGCCCACGGTGTGCGGAAAGTGTTGCTGCACCCAAACATAGCCAGTGGACGCTTGCTCCGTGAGATACACACGCGCATGGGCCGGATCGAGACCATCCACCATCAATCCAAGCGCATGGCGCATGCGTGCATTCACCCGGCAGCGCTCACAGGCCAAGCCCTCGCGTGTGTCGAAGCTGGCGGGGTGCCCTGGCACACCGAATGCACAGCGCACGCCGCACAGCGAGCACACGCCGAACAAGCCCTCGGCACCGCAGGCCAGAGGTAACTGCACGCCCATCTGCCATTGCGCTTTTAGGCGCTCGTGACCTTCGCCATCGCGCACAGCCAGAAAGGCCTCGCGCGATTCCCAGGCCTCACCCGGCACACGCAAGCCGCCGCCTTCGGCGCGACGCGGCACCGGCGGCAACGCCCGACGAAAGCGGCTAAGCCAAGAGCGACGCATCACTGCAGCAGCGGCGATCGCAGAACATCGGATCGGCGGCCGGTAATGTCCTGCACCACTTCGGCCAAGTCCTCGCGCGAGACTTCGCGAATCGGCACAAGCTTCTGCATCACATCATCCAAGGATTTCTCGTCGTCGGTGCGCTCACGAATCTCCCGATCCAACTCGCGGAACAGCGTGACGGCACGCGCGGTTTGCGGCCCCCAACTGCGGCCACCAATCAGGGTGCGCACGCCCTTTCCGTGGTTCTTCATCCAATCGAATGCGCGATCCCGGCGCGCATCGCTGAGCAGCCCGGCGCGGTTCAACAGGGTGATCGAATAGAACTCAGCACTGCCCTCGGCGATCCAGTCATCGCCTTCTGCGCCACTGATGCGCGTGACCATGTGAACCATTTCGTGCACCAGCGTGGAGCTGCCGTTCTCGCTGATGAGTGGGCGGTCAGCATGCAGGAACAACGAGCGCGGACCGGACAGACCACCGCGCCACATGGGATCACCGGCACTCACGATCAGCAGCTTTGAGGGCAAGCGGCCGAAGGCCTGCTCCATCTCGGGCGCGATCAGATTGATGAAGGCCAGCTTGTCGTTGCGCCGCACTTCATCGTCTTTTGGACCTGCGATGCTGACTTCGAACTCGCCGATGTATTCGCGACGCGTACCAATCTGACCCGCGATGAACCAACCCACCGGGCGATCGAACCGCCGCTCAGGATTGACCACCACGAAGCCATTGCGGTCTCGCGTGTGCACATAAGGCGTATCGACATGAGTCCAGCCCGGAGGCAAGTTGAAAAACAAGCGCGCCGAAGAATCGGAACCCGCTGTCGTTCGCGCCGCGATGGAAGGGAATAGATCGTCGCCACGCACAATGGCCCAATCGCGGGTCATGCGTGCGTCGTAACCGCCACCGCGACGCTGGTGATCCACCTTGTACCGCCAACTCAAGGTGGAAGCACGACGGGCATCGGGCTGCCAAATCCACTGCTCGCCGCGCTGCTGCAAGGTGCCGCCGGCTGCGCGCACTTGCGAGTAACGCGTTGGGTCCAAGCGCATCGACAGTTGAATGGCTCGTCCTGTTCCCGGCGTATGCGTGATGCTGACCTCGGCAAGGCCCTGCTGCGGGGCGAAACCCACGCGGTACTCCACGCCGTATTCGGTTCGCGGTTTGGCGTGAGCACCACAGCCCAGAAGCAACAGGCCAAGGAACAAGAAGCCCATCGAACTCAGAGTGCGACGGAGCAAAAAGGGAGATGCACGCAGCATGGCTAGCTCAGCAACAACGGGGTGCGCCAATTATGCGCTTGCTCGCCGTCGGTGCCGATGTGGGGATTTCACGCTTCCCGCCTTGGTTCAGCCGCGCTGACGACTCCACTCAGCCAGCACCACCGAAGTCGCAGAGGCCACATTCAAGCTTTCCACGCGCCCCGAGCCCGGAATGCCCACACGGGAGCGGCAAGCGGAGGCGAGCGCCGGATCGACGCCCTCACCCTCAGCACCCAACACCCACACGCAACGCTCGGGCAAGTTCAGCCCGAACAGCGGGACGCCCTCGCGAACCACCGTCGCCAAAAGCGTGAAGCCAAGGCTCTGCAATTGCGCCACGCTGTTGTCGCTGCGGCCCAAGCGAAC
Source organism: Lysobacteraceae bacterium (assembly GCA_027483045.1). Taxonomy (GTDB): domain Bacteria; phylum Pseudomonadota; class Gammaproteobacteria; order Xanthomonadales; family Xanthomonadaceae; genus Silanimonas. The sequence goes on along the minus strand of JAIXVL010000238.1, from coordinate 8,039 downwards.
GAGTGGCACCGCTTCTGCGCCGCCCTCGGCCACGCGTACGGCAGCTCCCGACAGAGTGAGGGGGGACGATTTCGGAAGCAGCACACCGGCAACGCCAAAGTGGGCCGCCGAACGAAGAATGGCGCCGAAGTTGTGCGGATTGCCGACACCATCCAGCCAGAGCAATTGCATGGGCCCGGCGGGAAGGTCGCGCAGAAACTGCGACAGCGACAGCTCAACCGGGCGTTTCATCGCCAGTACCAAGCCCTCGTGATGCTGCGTACCCGCGAGCTTTGCCAAATCCTCGGCCTCGACCAAGGTGTAACCGCGCCGATTGGCCACACACCACGCCAACAACTCGCGGCATTCGCCCATGCGCTCGGCCAACAACCACACCTTGCGCACATCGTCGGGGCGCGCTGCAAAGGCCGCCATGCAGGCGTTCAAGCCGAAGAGACGAAGTTCGTCCTCGGCGCGCGGTGGGCGCGGCGCTTCTGCTTCATGGCTTCGCGGTGCCCTGTTTTGCGACGGGCGGTCACGCCGAGCCCAAGGATCATTCGGCTTCATTGCGCGCGCTCACTGTCTTCGTGCAGGGCATCGAGGCGGTCCAGTTCTCGGCCACGCGCCTCTGGCGCCGAAGTGAACGGAGCAACACGTTGATAAAGCGCGGGAATCACATACAGCGTGAGCAAGGTCGACAAGGTCACGCCAAACACGATGACGATGCCAATCGCATTGCGCGACGCTGAGCCTGCACCGCCGCCAAACATCAGCGGCAAGGCGCCAGCCACCGTGGCGATCGAGGTCATCAGAATGGGACGAAGTCGGATCGTGGCGGCGTCGATCACGGCAGTGCGCACATCGCGGCCTTCATCGCGCAATTGATTGGCGAACTCGACGATGAGAATGCCGTTCTTCGCCGCCAATCCCACCAGCATGATGAGACCGATCTGGCTGAAGAGATTCACACTGGCCCCAGCACCCCACAAGCCGACATGCGCCAACAGGCTCATTGACCACAAGCCGAACAGCGCACCGAGCACCGCCAACGGCACGGTGAGCATGATGACGAACGGATGCGCAAAGCTTTCAAACTGCGCGGCAAGCACCAGATAAACGATCAGCAAAGCCATGGCGAACGTGAACAGCACGGCAGTGCTCGACTGCTGCTGCTCGCGTGCTTCGCCCTTCCAGCCCAACTGAGCATTCGGCGGCAAGACGCGGGCCGCTGCGTCCTCAATCCACGTGGTGGCTTCGCCCAAGGTGTAGCCGGGCGCCAAGGACGTGGAAATGGTGATGGCACGAAGACGATTGAACCGATTAAGACTGCCCGGCTCAGCCAATTCGCGCAGCGTGACCAACGAAGCCATCGGAATCAGTTGGCCGGTGCTGGAACGTACGAACAGATTGCTCAGGTCCTGAGGAGTGGCGCGGTCGGTGACCTGCGCCTGCAAGATCACGTCGTACTCTTCGCCGCCATCCACATAGGTGCCCACGCGGCGCGAGCCCATCATGGTTTCCAGCGTACGACCAATCTCTTGCACTGAAACACCCAGCGCAGCAGCGCGCTCGCGGTTCACATCAATTCGCAGCTGTGGACGCGTCTCTTTGTAGTCCGAGTCCGCGCCAAACATTTGCGGATTGCTTTCCATTTCTTTCAGCAGCGCATCGCGCCAGCCAGCAAGCTCGGCGTAGTCGGGGCCGCCAAGCACCACTTGGAACTGCTGACCTCCGCGCGAACGCGTCAAGCCCGAGCGAGCCACTGGGCGCGCCACAACGCCGGGCACTGCACCGACGTCCATGCGCACTTGGTTCACCACATCGTTGGTGGTCACGTCGCGCTCGTCCCACGGCTTCATGATGACGATGGCATTGCCCGTGTGCATTTCTTCGTTCACGCCGCCACCAAAGCCACCGGGCACGCGCGCAATCACGCGGTGTAGCGGGCCTTCTTCGGTCGCGCCCTGGAGCAGGATCGATTCCACCTGCTGCATCTGCTTCACGGTGTAGTCGAAGCCCGCACCTTCCGGACCAGCCACCGATACAAAGAATGAGCCGCGGTCTTCGGGCGGCGCGAGCTCGGTGGGAACGATGCGGAACAGCACCACACTCAGCACCGCAGCCGCGACCACCACACCCGCAAACAGGCCGCTGCGATGAATGCTGCGCTCGAGCGAACGCTTGTACGCGGCAGTAACGCGCGAGAGCACCGCATCGATGCGCTCAGCGAGTCCACCCGTTTCCGGCCGATGGGGCTCGAGCAGCAAGGAGCACATCATTGGCGTCAGCGTGAGAGCAACGAAGGCAGAAATGGCAATGGCACCAGCCAGCGCGACGGCCAACTCACGGAACAGACGCCCGTTGTTGCCTTCGAGGAAGGCCATGGGAACGAAAACGGCCACGAGAACCGCAGTGGTCGCGATTACCGCAAAGGCCACCTGCTTGGTGCCGCGCTGAGCGGCCACGATGGGTGGCTCGCCCATATCGACACGACGCTGTGCGTTTTCCAGCACCACAATCGCATCGTCCACCACCAAGCCAATGCTGAGCACGATGGCCAGCAAGGTCAGCAGATTGATGGAGTAGCCAAAGAACCACAGCGCAATGAAGGCAGCAGTCAAACACACCGGCAAGGTGACTGCGGGTACCAAAGCAGCGCGCACGCTGCCCAGGAACAGCCAGATCACCAGAAGTACCAGAATCAGCGCTTCAACCAGCGTTTTCCAAACCTGGTTCACCGACACTTCAATGAACTGGGTGGAATCGAAACTCACGCCCAAGGTGACGTCGGAGGGAAGCGTGGCATTGATGGCATCGACTTCGGCATTGACTGCACGTGCAACATCCAAGGCGTTGGCGGTGGATGTCTTGATGATCTGCATGCCCACTTGGGGCTCACCATTGCCGCGGAACCACGAGCGGCGCTCGGCGGCCTCGCGACTCACCCGCGCGATGTCACCCATGCGGATGGGCTGCCCATCACGGCCGTTGCTAATGACCAAGGCGGAGAACTGATCAGCGGTTTGGTAAGAGCGCGACACGCGCAGCGTGAAGTCGCGCTCGCTGGACTCCAAACGGCCCGCGGGCAATTCAATGTTCTCGCGACGCAGCGCGGCTTCCACTTCATTGACCGTCAAGCCGCGCGCGGCCAAAGCGGCGCGATCCAGCCAAATGCGCATGGCGTAACGCTGCCCGCCGCCCAAACGCACGCTGGCCACACCCGAAATGCTGGACAGTCGATCCACCACGTAGCGATCGGCGTAGTCCGTGATCGAAAGAACATCGCGAGTGGGCGAGGCGAGATTGAGGAACATGATGGGCTCGGCATCGGCCGAGACCTTCGCCACCTGCGGGGCATTCGCTTCTTCAGGCAATCGATCGGCCACGCGGCTCACCGCATCGCGCACATCGTTCGCGGCGGATTCGATGTCGCGGCTCAGAGTGAATTCCAAACTCACATCGGAGCGGCCATTGCGCGAGGAGCTCTCGATGAGATCGACACCCTCGATACCGGAAACCGCATCTTCCATCACCTGCGTGATGCGGCTTTCCACCACCGCTGCCGACGCGCCGGGGTATTCGGTCTGCACCGACACCACGGGCGGGTCGATATCGGGGAGTTCACGCAAGGTCAGCTGCGAGAACGCAATCAGGCCCATAACGATGAGCAGAAGGCTCATCACCGATGCCAGCACTGGCCGGCGAATCGAGATATCAGAAAGGATCATGGCGCTCAGCCCTTCGCCGGAGGCGCGTCTTCGGCCGTGACCGCCGCATCACGCACCGCTTGGCCAGGCCGCAGTTTCACCGTGCCATCCACCACAATGCGATCGCCTGCCGAGAGGCCTTCGAGAATCTCGATGCGCCCGCGCTGACGACCACCCACCTTGACCGGTGTCATCTGCGCTTTGGCCTCTGCGTCCACTCGGTAAACAAAGCTCTGGCTGCCGTTCTGCAGCAGCGCAATTTCAGGGATGACCACTGCCTGGTGCTCAGGACGAAGGACCTGCAGTTCGAGCAGCATGCCGGGAAGCAGATGGCCATCGGGGTTGCGAATGGCTGCGCGAACCAGAACAGAACGCGTGGCCACATCAACGCGCGAATCGACACTCAGCACTTCGCCGTTGAACACTTCGTTCTTCCACGCATCGCTACGCGCTTCAATCAGCAAACCCGGACGAACCTGCGAAAGCAGCACCTCAGGCAACGCAAAGTCCACTTGCATCACATCAACAGCATCCAGCGTGGTGATGGGCGCACCCGGGCTGAGCAACTGACCAGGACTCACTTCACGCAAACCCAAGACGCCCGCAAACGGCGCAACGATCACGCGATCCGAGACCCGCGATGCTGCTTGCTTGACCCGCGCTTCAGCGGAATCACGCAATGCACGCTGGGCGTCGAGTTGGCTGGTGGGGATCAGGCGCTGGCTGGCCAGCTCGCGCTGACGGTCGTACTGACGCTGCGCTTCGCGAAACCCTGTGCGGGCCGCCTCCAGATCCGCCACATCGCCACCCACATCCAAGTCCACCAAGACCTGGCCGACCTCGACGCGATCACCACTCTCAAAACGAACGCGACCCACGCGCTCGGAGATCTTCGACGTAATGAGGATCGACTCTCGTGCCCGCGCGGTGCCGATCGCTTCGATGCGTTCTGTCCACGGCTCTTCGCTCAGCGTGGCGGTCGTCACCACCGCTGGGGCTCCGCCCGGACCGCCTGGGCCACCGCTCTGACCGCCACAGGCAGCGAGAAGCAAAGCAAAAACGGGGGCCAGAAAGTGACGAAAGCGCATGGAAGTTCCTTGGTTCATTGGCATCGCTCGACAGGCGCGCTAAACGCAGAAGCCTGCACGAAAGCAAGTCGCGAAAGTGTAGAAGAGCGCCTAGGCGCTTGGGTCCTGAGCTAGTTTCAGCACAAGTAGTCAGGCGAGAGGCTCATCATTCTGCAGTGTGGCGCCCTCGCCGGGAGCCACTTGGGGCAAGCGGATAAGGAACCGGCTGCCCTCGCCTTGGGTCGATTGGGCGAGCAACTCGCCACCCAGCATACGCGCCACCAGTCGATGACAAATGGAGAGGCCCAAGCCCGATCCGCCGCGCCCAAGCCGGGTGGTAAAGAAAGGCTCGAAAACATGCGCAAGCGTGCTCGGGCTCATGCCCACGCCATCGTCGGCCACGGTGATTTCAATGAAGTCGTTCCGCACTTCAGCAGACACATGAATGCTGCCGCGCTCCTGCCCCTCGAAGCCATGCACGAGCGCGTTCTGCACCAGATTGGTCAGCACTTGGCCCAATGGACCAGGAAAGCTGTCGAGCTGAATTTCCTCAGGCACCGAAGACGACAGCACCCAAGGCTTGGCTCTCACGCCGATGCGAAGGGTGGCCAGCGTGTCCTCAACCAGTTCGGCCAAGGAAAACACACGCCGTCGTTCGGAAACACGGTCGACGGCCACCTGCTTGAAGCTCGCGATCAACTGCGCTGCGCGCGAAACCGACGAAGTGCAAAGCCGATTCGCTTCCTTGGCACTACCCAGCAAGGCTTCAAGCTCACTGCGCTTCAGTTGCCCGGCGTCGAACTTCTGCACCAGTTGTTCGAGATGCGAATGCACCGTTGTCGAAGCCATCAGGGCATTGCCGATAGGCGTATTGAGCTCGTGCGACACACCCGCCACCATCGAGCCCAAGGATGCCAAGGTGCCGGATTCAACGAGCTCGTCTTGGGTTTGTCGAAGCTTCTCGACGGCATCATTTAGCTCAGCCGTGCGCTGCTGCACCTTCACTTCAAGATCGCGCGAGAGCTCCAGCGTTTGGTCGTATTGATCGCGATACGCGCGCGTGCTTCGCGCTCCCACAATCGCACCGAGCAGCACGGCGAAAATGGCGCTGATGGCATGAGGGATACGGGTATTGGAAGGCGGTGGCGAAAATCCTTGCCCCGACAATTCCATCCACAAAATGAGCAGCACCACCGCCGTTGCCAAGCTCGAGACAGCCACGGCATGCCGAGTGCCCAGCATAAAGCCCGCACCCATTGCCGCCACGGGCAGGAAAAGCAGGTTGCCATCGAGTAGGCCATAGCCGCGCAGCAGCCCCCAGATCGGAATGAGGGTGCCGCCCCAGATGAACACCGTCATCGCGAGCTTGATGCGCCCGCGGTGCACTTCGTACAGCACCGCGAGCGCAACGAAACCACCCAGCAGTGCGGGACTCAAGCGAATCACACCCGTGGTCACGAAGAAACTGAGCGGCCCCACCACAGCATTCAGCAGCAGAAGTCCAGCCACGAACTGCATGCCCAAAGCGGTGCCCCGCGCTAAAAACAAGCGCTCGCGCTGCTCATCCGATGGGGTTGCTACGTTGTCAGCCATGCCCGAGCCTTCAAGTCAGGGCCGCCGGGGGTTCGGCCGTGGGTGAAACATCATGCGGAATGGTAGCCCAGCCTTTGCCGCATGCTTGTTGCAACGCGCCAACAACAACGCCGGCACGAGGCCGGCGTTGAGGTGACATCCGCGAGGCCAAAAACCTCCGCTAGCAGCAATCAGCCTTCCCACTCACCCAGTGCGGCAAGACCGTTGTCTTTGGCGCGGGCATACACAGTGGCCTGAGCTTCCGAGAAATCGCCCGACGGGTTCTTGGCCCAGATCTTCAGCGCCGCGGCCTGCATGGCGCGGCCGTAGCTGAACGACAGCGGCCACGGGTTACCTTCCAGCTGGTTCATTTCGTTCAAGTGGCGGGTCGCCAACTCGTCGCTCTGGCCGCCCGAGAGGAACACGATGCCCGGCAGGTTGGCCGGCACGGTGGCCTTCAAGCAATGGACGGTCTGTGCAGCCACTTCTTCGAAGTCCGCTTGGTCTTCGCAGTCCTTGCCCGACACGACCATGCTGGCCTTCAGGATCGTGCCCTCGAGCATCACGTTGTGCTCGTACAGTGCGCCGAACAGGCTGCGCAGCGTGGCTTCGGTCACGTCGTAGCAGGTGTCGATGTCGTGGTCGCCGTCCATCAGAACTTCCGGCTCCACCATCGGCACGATGCCGGCTTCCTGACACAGCGCGGCATAGCGGGCCAGCGCATGGCAGTTGGCGTCAATGCAGGTGCCCGAGGGGATGTCTTCGCCGATGGTGATGACCGCGCGCCACTTGGCGAACTTCGCACCCAACTTGGCGTACTCCTGCAAGCGCTCGCGCAGGCCGTCGAGGCCTTCGGTCACCAACTCGCCCGGGCAGCCGGCCAGCGGCTTGGCGCCGGTGTCGACCTTGATGCCGGGCAGGATGCCCTTCGAAGCCATGTACTTGGCGAACGGCACGCCGTCCTTGGTGCTCTGGCGAAGGGTTTCGTCGTACAGGATGGCGCCGGAGATGTAGTCCGAAAGATTCGGCGTGGTCAGCAGCATTTCGCGGTAAGCGCGACGGTTCTCTTCGGTGTTCTCGACGCCCACCGAAGCAAAGCGCTTGGCGATGGTAGCGTTGGATTCGTCGATAGCGATGATGCCTTTGCCTGCGGCAACCATGGCTTGGGCGATATCGGCAAGTTCTTCAATGCTCATTGCGGGGGCTCGGCTGGGGTGGGAAGCCCGCGATTATAGCCGAGGCTCACCCCTCCCCCCGCCGGCCGTTTGGCCCTGGGCCTTACAGCTCGCCCATGCCCTCAACATGGCCGCCGGGGCCGATTTCGAGCAGGCGCAGGGTATTGGTGGCCCCGCGGCGTTCCATCGAATCGCCATTGGTCACGATGATGCGGTCACCCACCGAAAGCAGCCCAAGATCGTGAAGCTGCTTCGCTGCCGAGCGCGCCGCCACGCCGGGCGAGAGCCCACGGGTGTCGAAATGGATGGGGAACACGTCGCGCATCAAGGACATCTTGCGGCGGGCCTCATCGAAGCGGCTGAGCGCAAACACAGGCACCTGCGAACGGAAGCGAGAGAGGTGCCGAGCGGTTCCACCGGACTCGGTCAGCGCCACGATGCCCTTCAACTCGATGTGCTCTGTAAGGAACATGGTGGCCATCGCGATGGCTTCGTCGGCGCGGGTGAGCCCGCGGCGGGCCGCCTCGAAGTCGGTGTCG
>JAIXVL010000180.1 GCA_027483045.1 Lysobacteraceae bacterium | reverse complement strand
TTCTACGACCCGATGATCGCGAAACTCATCGTCTGGGATGAGGATCGCCCGCGTGCGCTGGCCCGGATGCGTGAAGCTTTGGCCGAATGCGATATTCGTGGCCCGAAGTCAAACGTGGCGTTTCTTGAAGCTTTGATTCGCCATCCGAGCGTGGTCGAAGGAACGATCGACACCGGCTACCTCGATCGCGCTCTCGACGAAGTCTTGAAAGCGCCCAGCGTGCCGCCCGCGCCGCTCTTGGCTTTGGCCGCAGCGGCAGTATTGGCGCACGAAGAAGCGGCCACGCAAGCCGCAGCCAATAACAGCAGCGACCCAAGCTCACCCTGGGCGATGGCCGACGGCTGGCGCTTGGGTCATGCAGGTGGGCGGCGTTTGGTACTCAACGTGGCCGGCGAGCGCATTGCGCTTGAAGCGCGCGGCTTCGGCGAACACTACGAAGTGCAACTGCCCGATGGCGCGATCACCATCGCCGGCCTGCGCATGAAGGACCAGCATGTGTCCTGTCGTGTGCAGGGCGTCAGTGTGCAGGCGCGAGTCCGAGTGGATGCGCAGAGCGTTTTGCTTCACGACGGCACGCAGCGCTGGTTGATCGAACGCGTCGGCGCTTACGCCTTCGCTGGTGCGGCCGCCTCCAGCAGCGACGGTAAGCTCAAGGCACCGATGCCCGGCCGCGTGGTACTGATGAAAGTGAAGGCAGGCGACACTGTGAGTGAAGGTCAGGAGTGCGCCGTGATGGAAGCGATGAAGATGGAATTGAGCTTGAAGTCGCCGCGCGCTGGAACCATTGCCGAAGTGCGCGCTTCTGCCGGCGACTTTGTCGAAGCCGATGCCGTTCTGGTGGTGCTGGAGTAAAGAATGACCACAGACACCGTTCGCATTGTTGAAGTGGGCCCGCGTGATGGTCTGCAGAACGAAAAAGCGTTGATTGCGACCGCCGACAAGATTTCGTTGATTGAGCAACTGGCAGCCACGGGCTTGCGTTCGGTCGAAGCCACCGCTTTCGTAAGCCCAAAGTGGGTGCCTCAAATGGCGGATGCCGCCGAGGTGTATTCGGGCCTCGCGCAGCGTGCAGGCGTGGACTACCCGGTGCTTGTGCCCAATCTGCAAGGCTACGAGCGAGCGCGCGCCGTCGGCGTTCGTGAAGTCGCCATCTTTGGCGCAGCCTCCGAAGGCTTCAGCAAGGCCAACATCAACGCCAGCATCGCGGAATCTCTGGAACGCTTTGCGCCGGTGGTGGAAGCCGCAAAGCACGACGGTGTGGCGGTGCGTGGCTATGTGTCCACCGTTCTGGGCTGCCCCTACCAAGGCGCCGTTCCGGTTGCCGATGTGGTGCGCGTGGCCAAGGCCCTCCATGACATGGGCTGCTATGAAATCTCGCTGGGCGACACCATTGGCGTGGGCACACCGCGTAAAGCAGTCGCCATGCTTCGCGCCGTGGCCAGCGAAGTGCCGATCAACCAACTCGCGGTGCACTTTCACGACACCTACGGTCAAGCGGTGGGCAATGTCGCGGCTTGCCTTGAAGCCGGTGTTCGCGTGGTGGACGCGGCCGTGTCGGGTACGGGCGGATGCCCCTATGCCAAAGGCGCTAGCGGCAACGTGGCCACCGAAGACATCGTCTATCTCCTCGACGGCATGGGCTTTGCCCACGGCGTCGATCTTGACGCCCTGATGGCGACTGGCCGCTGGCTGTCGTCGCTTTTGGGCCGTGACTCCATGAGTAAGGTGAACCGTGCACGACTCTGAATCTCTTCGCGCTGCGGTGGCCTATGCGGGCCGCCACCCGACCTACATCCATCCGATCGCTTTTTCGGCAGGCACGCCTTTGCGCGTTGATCGCCGCGACGATGAGTGGCCGGATTTTCTCTGGTGCCAAGCGCCGGACGGCCGCGAGGGCTGGGTGCTGGAGTCGGCACTTGAGCCCGCGGAAGGTAACGGCTTCGTCGCCTTTCCTGCGCCTGCGGTAGCCGTCATTGATTACGACGCGCGCGAACTCGCCATCAGCCCTGGAGAACGATTGTTGGTGGGCGAAGATCGTGGTGGCTGGCGCTGGTGCTACTCCATTCAAGGTGACGCGGGATGGGTGCGCAAGGCTGATCTGACTCAGGTGGAAGACGCGCCTCGCTTCAGCCTTCGTCCCATTGCGCCCACCGACGACAATGACGTGGCAGAGATCATTCGAAGCGTCATGCCTGAGTTTGGCGCCGATGGCCCGGGATTCGCGATTCACGATGCAGAAGTTGCGGAAATGAGTGCGGCCTACTCGCGTTCGGGAACCGCGTATTTCTTGATCGAAAAAGATGGTGTCGTTCAAGGCGGAGGTGGCATCGCGCCGCTGGAAGGCGAGGCCGGCGTTTGCGAACTCCGGAAGATGTATTTCCGCCCTGCATTGCGCGGCCTAGGTGCAGGTACCGCCCTGATGGCGCACTGCCTGCATGCCGCCAAACGCATGGGCTACCGCCAGTGCTACCTCGAAACGCTGACAGGCATGGATGCGGCGCAAGCCCTGTACGAGCGCGCGGGTTTTCAACGCATTGACCACGCGATGGGAGCGACCGGGCACTTCGGGTGCAATCGTTTCTATCTCAGAGCGTTGTGACTTCGTGATCGGCCGTTAGGTTGTGCCAGGGCGCATTGGGCGCAAGTCGTTCATCACGACAGGTGTGAGAATCACCGCAGAAGGGCTTGCTTTGGACTTGCACGGCAGCGGGAAGATTTGGCATGTTCCTTGTGCCACTCCCGGCGTTTATGGAAGAACGATCTATGCGTTTTATGCGTCAAAATCTCGCAACAATTGCACTGTCTACGTTTGCCTGCGTTCTGCTGTCAGGCTGTCTGAGCACCCGCTCCTACATTGACCCGGCGTTGCCTCTCACGGGCAAAGCAGACGTTGGATCGGCGACCACTCCGGCACCGGTACAGGTGCTTTCAGAGTTCCGCACCAATGGCAACGCCAATGCAAGGGCAACTGCCCTCATGCGCCCGCGCGTGCTTGCGGTTCTGAACGAATCAGGCCTTTTCTCCTTGGCATCTGAAACGCCAACCGCCTCGGCTGGGCGCTTGACCATGGTCATCGACAACGTACCGCTCACCGAGAATGCCGCAGGCAAGGGATTCGGTACGGGACTCACCTTCGGTGCCGTTGGCACCATGGTCAGCGATGGCTACACGGCAACCATGACCTACACCCGTGGCACTGAATCCAAGGAAGTCACCGTCAAGCACGCCATCCACACCACTGTGGGAAACCATTCCGGCCCCCCAGGCCTGACCCCGGTTTCCATGGATGAAGCGGCAAACAAGGTCATCGACCAGTTGACTTGGAATGGACTGAAGCAACTCAGCGAAAAAGGAGCTTTTGAATGAACTCGATGAACTCCATCCGCCTGATCTCTGTGGCGATGCTGGCTCTCGGCCTTGCGGCATGCGCCTCAATGCCTTCAGCGCAGTACCAAACATCCATTCGGGTAGGAACCAGTCTGGAAAGCGGCGCTCCTGCTTCGGTTGGCAAAGCGACTGCAGCAGCCGATGTTCGGAACGACAAGCTCACGCTGCGTGGCGCGACGATGACCTCATCCGCAACGGATGGGACGTTTAGCGGTTACGTGCGTGAAGCTCTGATCACCGAACTGAAATCGGCGAACCGCTACTCCGAGACGTCTACCCGTCGGATCGACCTACAGCTGACCAAGCATTCCGTGAACATCAACGGCTTCAAGGAGGGCTTTGCCGACTTGGGTGCGCGCATCGTTGTCAGCGAAGGGACTGAAGTCAGACTCGAAAAGACCTTTGAGATCAAGCACACATGGCCGTCTGCATTTATCGGCGCCGTGGCCATTCAAGCCGGATACGACAACTACCCGGCGGCAGTGCAAAAACTCATTGAGCAGATCGTTGCCGACCCTGAGTTTGTGAACGCAATCAAGTGATGCTGCTTCGGCCGGGGGCACATGCCTCCGGCCGATTCTCAACTGTTTCGGCGCACACGCGACTCGATGAAGAAGCTCGTACGTTTGCGCGGCTGCAGGTAATCGAATGCAGCGCGTGGCAACTGCATGGGCTTGATCGCTCGCTGGATGCCCAGTTCTGGCTCGTCAGCCAAAGCCACGAGCAAGGCCTCGTCCACAGGCACCGCGGCGTTGTAGATGAGCACCTTGGGCTTCAGTGAGTTGGCGGGGTCCACCGCCACGGAGAGCGCAAAGCGTCCATCGGACAGTTGCAACACCGATCCCGGCGGATAGATCCCCATCATCCGCACGAAGGCGGCCAAGGCCCCAGCATCAAACTTCTCTTTGGTCTTTCGGTACACCGCCGCAATCGCGTCGTGTGGCGTGAGTGCGTGGATCGGATTCGGTGGATTGCAAAGATTGTCGTAGTGATTCACCAAGGCCACGACTCGCGCTGCCGGATGGATGGCCTCGCCCTTGAGACCCGAGGGGTACCCGCTGCCATCGGCCGATTCGTGGTGTTGAGCCACGATGGCCGCCGCCGCGTCAGGCAATCCCATGCGCTGCGCCAAACTGCGGCTGTGTTCGACATGGCTCTGGAACATCCGGCGTTCGGCCGGATTGCTCGACTCCGCCTTGGTACGCACCACATCAGGCAACTCAATCTTGCCTACGTCATGCAACAAGGCGCCCAAGCCGATGAGATTCAGAACATCGTCGTCCAAACCCATCGCACGCCCCAGCAACACCGACAGCACCGAGACATTGATGGCGTGCAGCGCAGTTTCTTGCCCTGACTTTTCGGACAGCAAGCGAATCGCTACATCCTGCTCATTGCGTACGGCGCGCACCATGCCACCGATTTCTGTTTGCGCGAGAACGCGTGCTTCTTCCGGCTGTGCGCGAACATTGATCAGGACTTGGCGGAAGGCTTTCGACACGGCACTGAAGCGGCGCTCGCAACGATCCAGACTTTGTCGTTGCGCATCCAGCGCACCCTCGGGGTCAACAGTGGCTGGCTCCTCGTCAAAGGCCGACCCTGCGCCAAGGGCAGAAGTACCCGCGGACGCCATTTTGGGCGTCGATGACGCCGGATCTGTTTCTTGATCCGCCACGGGCTGTCCATCAACAGGCGACTCTCGCGCCGGCGGTTCCACATCCGACATCTCTGTCGGCGATGCTCCTATCGGCGAAACGGCAGATGGCTCGATGGCAATCTCCTCAGGCAGCGGCTCCGCTTCGCTTTTCTCCGGCTCATACCAAACGTTGGCCACGCCCAACTGAGCAAAGACCGCGATCTGCTGTTCGCTACGCAGCAAAAAGCCCGTGCCGGCCACAGGCTCCATCGACACCCACATGCCCACCTGAATGCGCGTCACCGAAATCTGCTGCATGCCCTGCACCGCCCTGCCTTCGTTGCCGGCCAGTGTGGCGCAAAGCCCGTGTCGAGGCATCGTTCGACAGGTAAAATGGCGCGTCCTTTTCGGAGCCACCCCATGCATCTCAACCAAGTTCGTGCCGTCGTCACCGGCGGCGCCTCC
>JAIXVL010000107.1 GCA_027483045.1 Lysobacteraceae bacterium | reverse complement strand
GGTACAACCGCGCCGGCGTTGAAAAGGTGATGGGCTTTTGCACCGATGCCGAGTACCAGCGTTTTCTGAAGCAGGCCCCCATTTTCGAAAAGCTGCTCGTGGATGAAGGCATCTTGCTGGCGAAGTACTGGCTGGGCGTTGATCAAGCGCAGCAAGAGGAGCGTTTTGCCGAACGCGCGGAAGACCCGCTAAAGCGCTGGAAGCTCTCGCCCATCGACCTGAAGGCCCGCGAGCGCTACAGCGACTACACGCACGCTCGAGAAGCCATGCTCAAGGCCACGCACACCGAACACGCGCCGTGGACCTTGGTGGATTTCAACGATCAACGCCGGGGTCGGCTCACCTTGATCCGACATTGGATCGGGCAACTGCCCTTCACCAACGTTCCGGAAACCCGCGTCAGCCTGCCCAAGTTGAAGGGCAAGCCCGAACCCGAGCGCTATCGCGCCGCGGTGCCGATTGCCGACACCTCTGAGCTCAACACCACGCCGAAAGCGCGTCGTCGCTGAGGAGCGACGACGCGGTCACTTCGCTCAAGCAGCAGGGCTGACCGCAGCGATCTTCTCGAGAATGTCCTTGGAGGTCACGGGACCAAGAAACTTGTGCGCTACTTTTCCGGCGGGGTCGATGAGTACCGTGAACGGCAAGCCGCGCGGTGTGTCGAAGTCTGCCGGCGGCTTGTAGACATCGACGATGGCCACCGGATACTCGGGCTTCACTTTTTCCGAGTAGAAGGCGCGCATCGCTTCTGCTGTGATTTCTTCGTACGCGAGGCCGACCACCCGAACATTCTCGTGTTCGGCGTCGAGCGAATTCAGATCAGGAATTTCCTTCAAGCAGGGCGCACACCACGTGGCCCAGAAGTTGACCACGACCCACTGCCCGCGCTGCGCTGACAAGTCGAAGGTGCCGTGGTCGATGGTCTCCACGATCAAGCTGGGCTGATCGGGCTTCTCAGCCGGAGCACTCGCGGCAGGTTCTTCGGGAGCAGGTGCAGCCGCGGCAGGTTCCGAAGCCGCACTCTGCACAGGCGCTGCGGCCTCTGGGCCCGATTCAGCGGCAGGCTGACAGGCGGCGAGAAACAGCGCCGCCAAGGGGGCAAGAACGATGTAGCGCATCAGTAAGGCTCCGGAGCAGAACGTAGGAAATCCGAGACAGGATGCCTGAGCGCCATGTCGAGGGGCTGTCGTAAGTGGCGAAGTGCGCACAGGGCTGCGCGCCCGACCGCATCGTCGGCACCGGGCAACGAGCAATCGGCGGGCGGCAAACGCAAACCCATGCGCTCGTGCAGGTCTTCCAGCGACACGTTGGACATATCGCGCACGGGAAACCACGCGCCACTCTCGCCGCGCTGGGCAATGTTCAAGTCAGCCAAGCCGCCTAGCAGCTGTTGGCACAGGTCGTCGGTGAGCGCGGGTTCCAACTCGCGCAGAGCCTCGGCATCCAAGCCACGGCCATGTGCGCGGCTTTCTTCGAGGCGCGCCAATAGGCGCAAGCAGGCGTACAGCTCAGCGCCGGCAGGCAAGCGCTGGTGTCGCGGCTGGTAACGAAACGCCGAGAGCGTAGCGGCTAAGGAAGCGCCCAACAGCACCACCACCCAGCTCAGCCACACCCAGAACAGAAAAATCGGCACCACGGCCAATGCGCCGTAAAGCTGCTCGAAATTGGTGTTCTGCAAGTACCACGCGAATCCGTTCTTGGCGGATTCGAAAAGCACCGTGGCCACAAGGCCGCCCGCCAAGGCGAAACGCAGCGGCACGGGCCGGTTGGGAATCAAGCGATAGGCGGCGGTGAACACGAGCAAGGCCACGACGCTGGGCATCAAGCGCAGGCCGAGCGACTCCCAACTGCCGGTCGCACCCGACACCGCAGGCAAGGAAAACAGCCAAGAACTGGCCGCCAAACTGGCGGCCGCGAGTACGGCGCCCAAGCTGAGCAGCGTCCAATACACGACCAAGCGCCACAGCGTGTGGCGTGGCTTGGGCACGCGCCAGATGCGATCGAAGGTCTGCTCGATCGCCAACATGGTGAGCAGCACCGAGAGCATCAGGGCCAGCAAGCCCTTCAAGTGGATCTGCCGCGCGCTACCGGCCAACTCGTGCAGGGTGTTGGCCACCGTCGAGGCGGCCTCGGGCACGAAATAGGCAAAAACGAAGTCGATTAAGGCCTGAGTCCAAGCATCGAACACGGGGAAGGCCGCCAAGATGGCGAAGACCACCGTCGACAGGGGCACGAGCGCAAACACAGTGGTGTAGGCCAAGGCGCCCGCCGATTCAAAGCAGCGGTCGTCGACAAAGCGCTGCCACAAGAACCGAGAGAACGTCGTCGAGCGGTCGAAATCGACGCGCGAGGCCCAGCGGCGGAAAACAGACATCCAAGACATGGGCGAAGACTAACCTCTCAGCGCCGAGGTGGCAGCCCGCAGACGGCTTCACCTCTCTTGCGCTAGCCTGCGCGCCCTGCCCGCCTTGGAACGCGCCCGTGTTGGACATCCTTGTTCTCTACTACAGCCGCGGCGGCTCCGTCGCTGCACTGGCGCGGCAGATCGCGCGCGGCATCGAGTCGGTCGAGGGTGTGAGCGCTCGGCTGCGAACAGTGCCTGCTGTGGCGCCTGTCACGCAGTCCGCTGCGCCGGCCGTGCCTGAAGAAGGCGCGCCGTATGTGACGAAGGCCGATTTGGCCGAATGCGCAGGCATCGCCATGGGCAGCCCCACGCGCTTCGGCAATATGGCCGCGCCTCTGAAGCATTTTCTCGATACCACGGGCGCGGAATGGGCCTCGGGCACCTTGACAGGCAAGCCTGCGGCGGTGTTCACCTCCACTGCCTCCATGCATGGCGGACAGGAATCCACCTTGCTCTCGATGCAGCTTCCTCTGCTCCATCACGGTTGCTTGCTGGTGGGCATCCCCTTCACTGAAGCCGCACTGTCCAGCACACAGACTGGCGGCACACCGTACGGCGCGAGCCACGTCTCGGGCGCTTCCGACGACTCGCGCTTGAGCGAGGACGAGAAAGCCTTAGCCCAAGCCTTGGGTCGCCGTCTTGCCGACATCACTCTTCGACTGAATCGCACCCTGTGACCACTCGCCTGCTCATCTTCGCCCTCTTGTTGCTGCAGCCTGCGTGGTACCTGTGGCTGGCACCGCCCGTTGGGCTGCCGCCTGTGATCGCCGCCGTGGCGATGGCGGCGCCGATGATCCCGGCAGCGCTTCTGGCGCTTTTTGGGCATCGCAGTGCGGGGTTCTGGGGCGGCGTTGCGGCCCTGTTCTATTTCTCGCACGGCACCATGGAGTGGTGGTCGAACCCCGCGGTCACAGCGCTGGCTGCGACGGAATCCGCATTGGCCACGGCACTGATTTTCTCAGCCAGCTGGCGCGGCCTGCAGGCGCGTGCAGCGGCGCGCCAAGCTGCGGCGCAAAAGGCCTCCGGGTCCGAGGCGTCGGAGTAGAATTCCGGCCTCTTTGGCACACGAGGCACGCGAATGGACGAGCTCCTGATCGTTAGCACCGGCGGCACCATCGACAAGGTGTACTTCGACGATAAGTCGGACTACCAAGTTGGTGAGCCGCAAATCGGCAACATCCTTCGCGAGTTGGGCGTGGTGTTCCGCTTTACGGTCATCCCTGCCCTGCGCAAAGACAGCCTGCACATCAACGACGATGACCGGGCCATGCTGCGCACCCTGATTGCCGCACAACCGCATCGCCATGTGCTGATCACGCACGGCACCGACAGCATGGTGGAAACCGCGAAAGTGCTGGCGGATCTCGACGACAAAACGATTGTGCTGACGGGCGCATTGAATCCGGCCCGCTTCCGCGGCTCAGATGCCGAGTTCAATGTGGGCTGCGCCGTGGGCGCGGTGCAGTCGCTGCCACCGGGCGTGTACATCGCCATGAATGGCCGCGTGTGGGACCCGCGCAAAGTGCGCAAGAACGTGGCTGCCAACCGCTTCGAAGCGATCGGCTGACGACAGGCTGCGCAAGCCCGCAGAAAGCCGCCAAAGAAAAAGCCCGCATCGTCGATGCGGGCTTTTTTGTGTCGCTTGCTTGAAGCCGCACTCGGACCCGAGCCGAAGCTCGGGCCCTGTGTGGATTAGAACGTGATGCTCCAGCTGTTGAGCGAACCGACGTCGCCAGCAGCGTTGTCGTTGACGCGCAGGTTCCACGTACCGTTCAGCGCCTCGGTGGAGAGGTTCAGCGTGTAGGTGCCCACCAAGTTATCGGCGCTGCCGCCAGCACGGTTCGAGATGGTGTACAGCGAGCCATCCGGAGCCACCAACTGGACGAGCAAGTCACCGCGGTAGGTGTGGGTGATGTTGACCGACACCGAGGCGTTCGACGGCGCGTTACCCGTGCGACCCGAGACCGCGATCGGCGAGTTGATCGTGGTGTTGTCGCCAATGGTGTAGCGCGTGGTGCTGGAGTAGGTCTGCGCCGCGGGAGGAGTGCCACCACCGCCGCCGGTTGCACCGGCTGCGTCCACCGCTGCACGTGCGTTGATGATGCCGGCGCCGCAGCCTTGCGTGCAGGCAACAGCCAACGGGTACGCCGTGCTCTTCAGCGTGCTTTCCACTTCAGCCGGCGTCATCAGGGCGCGGCCTTGGGCAATACGGCGGCTCTGCATCAAAGCCACAGTGCCTGCCACGTGCGGAGTCGCCATCGACGTACCGCTGTAGCTGGCGTAGGTCTGTGCGCCCGGCACCGTGGTACCGGCGTTGAGCGTGGAGTTGATGGTCGAGCCCGGAGCAGCAACGTCGATCAAGGTGCCGAAGTTCGAGAAGCTGGAACGCGCCGAGCTTGAAGTGACCGACGCGACCGCAATGACGTTGGCGCAGTTGGCCGGCGTGGCATTCGACACATTGACGTTGCTGTTACCTGCGGCAATGACCAGCGTCGTGCCACGGCTGACCGCACCGTTGATGGCGTTCTGCGTGGTGGTGCCGCAAGCACCTGAACCACCGAGCGACAAGTTGATGACCTTGGCGGCCTGGGCAGCCGTCAATGACGGGACGCCCGCAACCGTGCCGCCCGAGGTCCACGTAATGGCGTCAGCAATGTCCGAAGTGGAGCCACCGCAGGTGCCCAGAGCGCGGGCGTGCATCACCTTGGCACCCCAAGCGGTGCCGGCGACGCCGATACCGTTGTTCGTCAGTGCTGCCACGGTGCCGGCCACGTGCGTGCCATGCCAGCTGGAGTTGCTGGCGGCGCCGCACTGGCCCGTGGTCCAGTCACCCGGGTCGGCCGGGTTCGAGTCGCGACCACCGCCGTCATTCGCGGTCGTGGTGTTCGAAATGAAGTCGTAACCCGCCACCGTGTTGGTGTTGAGGTCGGTGTGCGAGGTGCTACCGGTGTCGATGACTGCAACGATGACGCCCGAACCGTTGGCAATGTCCCAAGCCTGATCGGCGCGAATGCCGGCATCGGCATCGAAAAAGCCCCACTGCTGGCTGTAGTTGGGGTCATTCGGGGTGAGCGCCGGGCGCATGATCAAATCGGGCTCGACGTACTCAACGCCAGGCATTGCGGCCAGCTGCTGCATGACCGTTGCAGCTTCATCGCGGCTGAGTGCGCGGTTGGCGCGGATGACGTCAGCCCCCTGAGACATACGGCGGAAATGACGCAGACCTGCGGCAGCCGTGCCACGTGCACCCATCGACTTCTGAATGCCGCTGTTCGCCCCCTGAAGCGAACGGGACACACGCGCCGGGCTGGCGCTTTCGGCCGTGCCTTCGCGGAATTTGACGATGAAGCCTGAGAACTCGGCGCCCTGTTCAACGGCAGCCTGATTGACGATGCGGGCGGAACTGGCGGCCATGCTGGCCCCCATCGGCGCCAATGCAACAAGAAGCGCGGCGGCGAGGGTGTGCGGCTTGAGAGACTTGCGATTCACGTGGTGATTCCCCTGGTCGAAAACAACGGAAGGTAAAGCGGGCGATATGCCCAGAAGCCTCCATGCGGTCGGCGGTGACGCCTGACATCGGCTCGGTCGTTGGCAGTTTTCCCCTGCATGCCTTCGACTACGCCAGCGGTACGCATCAACTGCGTCGTGGCGGAACGTAGGTCACGTTTTCGTCACGAAACCGAGAAAAACCGGTCACATTGGTTGCATCAAGCAACGGTTACCGATGCAACTTATGGCCCGCCAAAATGCTGGTCGCTTACTTTTATTGTGTTTTTGAAAAACAGGCACTTGGGCCCGATTTGGCCGTGAAGATGCGCGGATTTGACTGGCGTCAAGAGCGCTCATTCATGCGGAACTCACACTGCGGGCGACTCCAAGAAGAGGTACGCGCCCATGAGCAGTCCCGCGACGCTGGCCCAAACAGGCCAAGCCCCGGCGACCTACAACGACAAGGTTGTGCTGCAGTTTTCAGTCATGACCGTGGTGTGGGGATTTGTAGGCATGCTGGTGGGCGTTCTGCTTGCCGCACAGTTGTACTGGCCTGCATTGAACTTCGATGTGCCATGGCTGAGCTTCGGCCGCTTACGCCCGTTGCATACCAATGCAGTGATTTTTGCCTTCGGCGGGTGCGCGTTGTTTGCGACGTCTTTGTACGTGGTGCAACGAACGAGCCACGTGCGGCTGATCTCCGACAAGCTCGCCAGCTTTGTTTTCTGGGGATGGCAACTCGTCATTCTGCTCGCCGCGATCACCCTGCCAATGGGCCTGACGCAAGGCAAGGAATACGCCGAGCTGATCTGGCCCATCGACATTTTGATTGCAGTCGTTTGGGTGGCTTACGGCGTGTTGTTCTTCGGCACCCTAGTGAAGCGCCGCGTCTCGCACATCTATGTGGCGAACTGGTTCTACGGGGCCTTCATCATCGCGGTGGCGGTGCTGCACATCACCAACTCACTGGCCCTGCCCACGTCGATGCTGCACAGCTACCCGATCTACGCGGGCGCCGTCGATGCGATGGTGCAGTGGTGGTACGGCCATAACGCGGTGGGCTTCTTCCTGACCGCCGGCTTCCTCGGGATCATGTACTACTTCGTTCCGAAGCGCGCCGGCCGGCCGATCTACAGCTATCGCCTGTCGATCGTGCACTTCTGGGCTTTGATCGCCATCTACATGTGGGCCGGTCCGCACCATCTGCAGTACACGGCCATTCCGGACTGGGCGCAGAGCCTCGGCATGGTGTTCTCGCTGGTGCTGCTGGCCCCGAGCTGGGGTGGCGCGATCAACGGAATCATGACCCTCTCGGGCGTGTGGCATCTGCTGCGCACCGACCCGATCCTGAAGTTCCTCATCGTGTCTTTGTCGTTCTACATGATGAGCACCTTCGAGGGCCCGATGATGTCCATCAAATCGGTGAATGCCCTCTCGCACTACAGCGACTGGACCATTGGTCACGTGCATTCCGGCGCGCTCGGCTGGGTCGCAATGATCTCGATTGGTGCCGTGTACATGCTGATTCCCAAATGCCTTGGCTTGAAGGAAATGGCTTCGACGAAACTGATCGACACGCATTTCTGGACGCACACGATTGGCGTGGTGCTTTACGCGGTTTCGATGTGGATCTCGGGCATTGGCCAGGGCCTGATGAGCCGCGCAGCGAACGTGGACGGCACGCTGACGTATGCCTGGATCGAGATTGTGAAGTTCACCTACCCGTACTACCTGATTCGCCTTGCCGGTGGATTGCTGGTGCTGTTCGGCATGGTGCTGATGATCATCAACGTGGTGAAAACCTTCCGCGAGAGCCGCGGTGTGGTGGAAGCACCCGTCCTCGAACCGGCCCACGCCTGAAGGAGCCACAGTCATGAGCCATGAAAAGATTGAAAAAAACATCGGCCTGATGGGCGTGTTGATTGCCGTGGCGATCAGCTTCGGCGGATTGGCCGAAATCGTGCCGCTGGTGTTTCAAGCCGAGCAAGTCACTCCCCTTCCGGGAGTGAAGCCTTACCCTGCGTTGGAGTTGGCCGGCCGCGACGTTTACATCCGCGAGGGTTGCTACAACTGCCACTCGCAGATG
>JAIXVL010000221.1 GCA_027483045.1 Lysobacteraceae bacterium | reverse complement strand
CTTGGTGGAAGGTGATTCGGCCGGCGGCAGCGCCAAACAGGCGCGCGATAAGGACTTCCAAGCCATCCTGCCCCTGCGCGGCAAGATCTTGAACACGTGGGAAGTGGAAAGCGGCTCCGTGCTGGGCTCGCAGGAAGTGCATGATTTGGCCGTGGCCATTGGCTGCGATCCGGGCCACGAAAGCATCGAAGGTTTGCGCTACGGCAAGGTCATCATCCTGGCCGATGCCGATTCAGACGGCTTGCACATCGCCACGCTGCTCTCGGCGCTGTTTCTCAAGCACTTTCCGTCGCTGGTGCGCGCCGGCCACGTATTCGTCGCCATGCCGCCCTTGTTCCGCGTGGACGTGGGTAAGCAGGTGTTTTACGCCTTGGACGAGGAAGAAAAGCGTTTACTGCTGGAAAAGATTGAGCGCGAGAAAATGCGCGGGCAAGTCAACGTCACGCGCTTCAAAGGTTTGGGCGAAATGAACCCGTCGCAGTTGCGCGAATCCACTGTTCATCCTGACACGCGGCGCTTGGTGCAACTCACGGTGGAGGACAGCGGTGAAACCAGCGCCCTGATGGACATGCTGCTCAGCAAGAAGCGTGCGGGCGACCGCAAGAACTGGCTAGAAACCAAGGGCGACTTGGCGTCCCTGGAAGTCTGAGCACCAAAGGGTCGGGATCAGCCGGCCGCTTCGGCCTTGCTGATGGCCAGCATCAGCACCGCCACGATTCCAGCAACGAACAGACGGGCAATGGACAATCCGGGGGTCATGGGAAGCTCCGTGCACCGGGCGCCGCGCCCAGTTAACGAAAGAATTACATGCGCACGATGACACCGGAATGACGCAGTTCGCGCGTCTTCACTGGCCGTTTAGCCTCCGGTCGCTTAGGCCGCCGAGAGTGCCGCCCGAATGAGGGTGTCGACCATCGTCATTGCGGGCGCAGCGCGCTCCGAATCCCAAGAACCTGAGCGCTCATCCATGTAACAGGACTGCGCCATTTCCAGCTGCACGGCCTCCACACCATCGCCCGGCTTCCCGTAATGACGCGTGATGTAGCCGCCCTTGAAGCGCCCATTGGCCACCCAAGTGAAGCGGTCTTGCCCTTCGAGGGCTTCAACCAAGGCCGCTTGCGTGGTGGCTCGGCAACTGCTGCCCGACACCGTGCCCAGATTGAACGCCGGCAATTCACCATCGAACAGGTAAGGCGCAGTGGAAACGATGGAATGACCTTCCCACAGCAGCATGCGGCCATGCCGGCCGCGTAGCCGGGCAATCTCGTCACGCAATGCCTCGTGGTAAGGCTGCCAATAGCGCTGCACGCGTTCTTGGATCGCACCCGGCGAAGGTTCGTGACTGGGCAGATACACCGGCTCCCCGCTGAATTGCACCGTAGGGCACAAGCCCGTGGTGTTTTGCCCTGGGTAGAGCGAGGTGTCGTCGGGCGGGCGATTTAGATCGACCACATAGCGCGAGTACGAAGGAACGATCAGCGAGGCGTCCAGCGCTTCGGCAATTGGCCCATACAACTGCGACACCCACCAATCGGTGTCGGGTGCGGTTCGAGCCGAGGGCACCATGCTCTGAGCCAGTTCCTCAGGAATAAAGCTGCCGTCATGCGGCAGGCTGATAAGCAAGGGCGAGCGCCCACGGCGGAGGCGAAACACATTCATGCCGGAAGTGTAGGCAAGCCACGCCAACAAAGTGGGATCACGTGAGTCCGCTCAGCCGAATCGACTGATTCGATAGGGCGCCGGGTCGATGATGGGTGCCGAACCGGTCACGAGGTCGGCCATCAGGCGTCCAGTGGCCGCTGACATCGAAACACCCATCATCCCGTGGCCGACCGCCAACCAAAGCCCCTCGGTTCCGGGAACCGCGCCCAACACCGGCAAATCGTCCCACGTCATGGGCCGCCAGCCGAACCATTCTTCGCGCTTTGCAGGGCCAACGGGCTCGTTCAGATACTCGGCGGCACCGCGTTCCAGTGCGTCCAGTCGCGCTCGATTAAGGACGCTGTCGTAGCCCGAAAACTCCATGGTACTGCCCAAGCGAAACCCATCGGCCCACACCGTGACGCACACGGACCGCTCCTTCAGCACCATCGGTCGGCGCGGCACGAGGGAGGGTCGACCATAGGTGATCGAGTAGCCCTTGCCCGGCTGTATGGGCAATCGCAACCCAAACTGCCGAGAAAAGCGCGCGGCCCAAGGGCCTGCTGCCAACAGGAGTTCACGGCAACGAAACTGCCGGCCATCCTTTGTGTGCAGCAACCACACACCGGACTCGCGCCGAGCCGACACCACCTCCACGTCCTCCTCGATCAGCGCGCCATCGAGGCGAGCCACGCGCGCCAGCTCCGTGGCATAGCGTTCCGGACGCAGGTGGCCATCCCCCGGAAAGAACAAGGCGCCGGCGACACCTTTCTTCAGTGCGGGCTCGTCTGTTTCGATGCTTGCGCCAGTCACCGCTTGAGCGACGACGCCGTGATCGGCCAACAAGGCGTGCGTGCGCTGCGCGGCCTCGAAAACCTTCGGGTCGCGGTAAACGTAATGCAGGCCATCGCGCGAGTGCTCGCACTGCAGGGCACGATCGCGGACCAAGGCACTGAGACAATCCTGCGAGGCCTTCAACAGCGCAGCTTTCGGAGCAATGGCGCGTTCAAACGTGCTTTGGTTGCACCGCGATGCAAAGCGCAGTAGCCACAGCCACAGCGCGGGATCCCAGCGCGGCTTCACATAGAAAGGCGCATCCGGGCGCGTCATCCACTTCAGAGCGGTGACCACCATGCCTGGTGCGGCCAATGGCAAGGAGTGACTTGGCGTGAGCGTGCCGCAATTGCCATGACTGGTGGCCGCCCCCAAAGCGCCACGCTCCAGAAGTCGAACACCGCGACCGCGCTCCGACAGTGCTTGCGCACAGGCTAGGCCGATCACGCCGCCGCCAAGAACAATTACGTCATCGATGGCGGTGCGTTGCGTAGAAGGCATGCCCCGATTCTAGCCGGGGCCATGCACTTCAGGCAGCCGACTTTCGAGGCTTCCAATCTGGCGCTTGCAGATAGGTGCCTGCGCGCCACAGTGCTTCGAGCGGGCCCACACCAAAACGCGAGAGCCAGAAGTGGCTGAAGGCGACCTGCGAAGCAAACACTGCGAACACGAAGCCCACCTGCGCGGCACGTCCCAGTTCACCGAACAGACCCAGCCCATAGCCGTAGAACACGAGACTGCAGATCAGCGATTGGCTCAGGTAATTGGTAAGCGCCATGCGCCCGGCAGGTGCCAGCACCGAAAGACTTTTCGCTGCACTGGGCAAAGTGCAGAGCAGCACGATGGCCGAAAGGTAGGCAAGGCTGAGCGGCAAATTGCCGATGGCCATCAGTCCCATGGCCACCATCGACTGCGCATAGCCAGTGTTCGGATCGAAATGCGTACCGACCCCCACGCTCGCAGCGATAAAGAAACTGGCGAGTACGGTGCCCACGACGCCCAGAACAGCGAAAAAGCGGCGGAACTCTGCCGCGCGCTGGATGCGCCCCGAACGCACCAGCCAAGTGCCGATCAGAAAGGTGCCGACCATCATCGGCAGCTGGAACATCACGGCATTGGCAAATAGGAATCCGAAATAGTCCGTGATCCGAACTTGCGTGATCTCAGCAAAGCCACCTTGGGCATAAACCACGGCCGCCTTCTGACCTTCCGCTGCGAACGCCGCCATTTCCCGAGCCATCGGCTCGACGGCTTCAGGGGGCATGTGACCCATCGCCCAACCGAT
>JAIXVL010000226.1 GCA_027483045.1 Lysobacteraceae bacterium | reverse complement strand
CAGATGCGCGCCGAACACACCGCGATAGCTGTGGATCTCATCGATAACGATGTAGCGCAGGTTCTCGAAAAACTGCGCCCACTTGGTGTGATGCGGAAGAATGCCCTGGTGCAGCATGTCTGGGTTGCTGACCACGATGTCGCCACTCACGCGCACGGCCTGCCGTGCATCGCCCGGCGTGTCGCCATCGAAGGTCGACGCGCGCACGCCCAACTCACCGGCTTTGCTCAAAGCAATCAGTTCGGCCACTTGGTCTTGCGCCAAGGCCTTGGTAGGGAACAAAAACAAAGCCTTCGCGGCCTGTTGTTGTGCAGCAGCCAGCACAGGCAGCAAGTAGCACAGCGATTTGCCCGAAGCCGTTGGTGTGGCGATCAACAGGTTTTCGCCGGCGCGGGCGGCCTTCCAAGCCTCGGCTTGATGGCTGTACAGCCGATCAATGCCGCGGGCCGCAAGCGCGCGCACCAAGCCTTCGGGAAGGTCCTGCGGAAGCGGCGCATAGCGCCCTGCGCTCGCCGGAAGGCTACGTTGGCCGGTAATGCGAGAGGCGAACTTGCGCTCCAGGCGAACCGCCAAGCTCGGTTCGGGGTCGAGCGACTGCAGCATGGTCATGGTGGCGAGGGCCGAAAGGATGGGCTCCTCTTGTCCCGCTTCGCTGTCTCATGGATTGCGACACGGCGCATCGCTTTCCCGAATGCCGTGGCCATCGGCGCTGTAGGTCACGCGGACGGTCTCAAGGCTGTACTCGGTGGTGCCCACCGTCCGAACCTGCGTTGCCGGTTGGCCGCGGCCATTGGTGGGGTCGTACGTCCAGTTATCACGCACCGTCGTTGCCGCTGAGCCTTGCGTGTACACATAGCTCGCGCTGCGCTGCGTGGGGCGGCTCAAGCGGTCGTACTGGAAGCTGGTGACAATGCCGCGCGCATCGGTCTGGATGAGCACCTCGCCCAGCGCGTTGTACGTCGCGCTGCTCGACCCCTGGTTCGGATCGCTCGACGACGTGCGCTGACCGATCGCGTTGTACGCGTTCCACAGCAACGAACCGTTCGGATCGCGCACCGCCAGCACATTGCCGTCGGTATCAAACCAAGTCGCCGTGCTGCCATTGGCCGCATCGCGCGTCTCCACCACCTTGCCGCGCTCGTCCACCACCCGCCACATCGACAAACACGCTGTCGGTGCGTCGTTGCTGCCACACACGCTGATCGCCGTCTGGCGCCCGCTGTAAGTGTAGGTGGTGATGCGGTCGCCGCGACCATCATGATTGGTCTGCGGGTCAGTCTTGCGCGTCATCCGGTCCAGCTTGTCGTACTGGAAGCTCGTGTAGATCGGGCTGTCCGCATCCCCCATCGGGCCGCTTTCGCGGGTGGTGCGGCCCAAGGTGTCGAACTCGCGCCAGAAGCGGGGGCGCGATCGGTGGCTGGGGCGGACGCGGTGCGAATCGCGGAGACGCCTCATGAAGGGATGACGCAACTTGCGGGTGCTACTTCAGCGGCGGCCTGCACTCCATCGCCACGCGATCGGACACGACCTCGATTCCCTCCATATTTCGCGACAGCGTTCCCCACCTCTCCATGAAGCTAGACCGGGAAACGATGACGCCGCGAAAAGGGCGGGCGCCGACGAAAACGAAGTCTGGACGGGAAAGATCTTCTCCGCGCACCTGCACCGTAGCCGTCGCAAGCATTGCTTCGCTAGGTGGCTTCACCGAATCCGGTCGAATGTTCATGCTCTTCGGACCATACCCTCGAAAGCTCTTCCTCTCTTCGTCCGTTGCGCTGAATGCTCTGTTGAAGACGCTGCTATCCGCCCACGCCACCAAAGCGTCTCTCTTGACCGGATCCTGAAGCAAGTCCCGATACCCATCGCAGCCATCCGAGTAGGTCCCACAGCCCGAGAGCGAAAGTGCGAGCATCAGCACTGAGAAGAGATGCAGAGAAGGACCAGCGCGACGGGACAATTCATTGCTGACCATGCTCGACTCCAAACGCATAACCGATCTCGGTGATCCAAAGGCGCTGGATCGTGTTCTCAGGCGTTCCCCTGCTTCGGATCTCGCCACTCCGCTCATCATAGTCAGGCGCGAGGTTCCACCAGAGCACTGCCGCCGAATGCGATGGCCTTGGCATTTCGGCAATGGCAAAGCCAATCCCCACTCCCAGGTAGTTCCAGTCCCCACCCTTGTAGGGGCCGAAGACCGTTCCATCGGGTGCGCGATACCTGTAGCGACTTCCGCCAGTCTCTCTGTAGAAGGCTGTGTCGGTGTAGGTGGAAAGCTCATGCTTGAGCTCCTCCAAAGACAGGTTCTTCCATCCGCCCTAGGCGCTGTAGGTCATACGCACGGTCTCGCCGCTGGCGTACTGCATCGCCTTCGGGCGGCCGTAGTACGCATCAAACGCGGTCTTCTGCGTGGCGGTGAGCGCCAAGCCGCCGTTGAACTGGCTGAAACCCGTTTGAATTTGCCGCGCGAAGCTGTCGTAACTGAACGTCTCGCGGCTGTACTCGGTGGTGCCCACCATGCGCAACTGCGTTGCCGGTTGGAGGCGGCTAGGCGTCAGAGGCTCCTCAACTTACCTATACAAAACTCAAGGATTCGTCGATCAAGACGGAGTCTTGCATTCAAGTGCAACTCGATTGGACACCTGCACAACCCCCGCTGGGTCGCGGCCAACGGCTTTGAGTCCGGAATCAAAGTCTCTCCTCGAGATCAGAATCCCTCGGAAGTGCAAGTTACCGATGAACACGAGATCCGGCTCTGCTAGATCCTTCCCTTGAATCTGGACGGGCACAGGGCTTGCAAAACCAGACAGCAACTCTGGTCCAACTTGAGCACTGATGTTCATGTACCGACCCACGGGACCCCGCCGAGTGCTTGTCACGCTATCGGCATCACTGAAGCGGCGCGAAAAAACATTGCGATCCGCCCATTCGACTAAGGCGATCCTCACCTGCTTATCGGTCAATGCATCTCTATAGGGTTTACATGGATCAAACGAGCCGAGGTCAATGCAGCCGGTTAGGCAAGCGAGTAATAGGAGTGCCAAAGAAACTCTCATGGCATTAGCCCCTTTGGTTGCCTGACCCAACCAACTCATTCCCTATCCGCATCAGCAGGCGGTAGCGTTGGCGGTGGAAGACCGCGTGCGTCGCCCCCCCACGGACTATCCGGCCCCGCGGCCAGAGAAGCGTCCCTGACTAATGCCAAATCAGCCCACCAAACGCTCCCCTCCGGGGGACTGCGCAGGCGCCCCCATGCGCTTACGCAATGCCCGACATTCCTCGAAACACTAACGGCCATGGGGCCATCCCCAAAAACCAGACGAACCGCGTAATCGGGCATTCCCCGATTGGCGATCTGAAGATCCGGCGCAATGAAGTATCTCCCCTCGCCATCCGAGAAAACGCAGCCCACAACTGCTATGGGCAAGTCCCCGTAGGCACTTGGTGATCTCGCATAGATGGCCGGAAACGGCAAGGCACAAATGTGCTTCGAATAACCTACGCAATGGATGGTTTCCGCAGGCACATCGGGCGCGCGCGCATCACGAAGCGTCATAACAATGACGAGCGCCAGCAGACCGGAAAAGGCCATCTGCGCCAAGAATGCACCACCAAAAATCTTCATTCTCAGCGCTCCTTGGTGACAAACCTGCGGTGATCAGTTGCAAGTGTGAGTGCTTTTACTGCCTATCCCTGCCAACTCTCAGCCTGAGCAGCTGAGCTAAGCAGAAAGCTCCGGACCGACCTACGCCAACCCCACCGCTTTCATCGCGGCTTGCACCGCAGGGCGTGCTGCCACTCGCGCGCTGTGCGCTGCTAGCTTGGGCCACTCATTCAGGTCCATGCCCAAGATCGCCAGCCAACGCAGCACCACGAATTGGTAAGCATCGGCCACGCTGTAGGTGTCACCCATCACCCACGTGCGCTCACCCCAATGTGCCTCGTGCTGGCCAATGCGATAGCGCGCGCGCTTTTCCATGCCGGCTTTTTCTTCGGGCGACAGGCCGGGCGCAAACATCACGCCTAGGCCCTTGTGCAGCTCGGAGTTGATGAAGGCCAAAGCCGCCTGCAAGCGATAGCGCTCGCGCGTGCCATTAGCCGGCGCAATGCCCGATTCCGGCGCGAGATCGGCAATGAACTGAACAATCGCCGGGCCTTCCACCAGAATCTCGCCGTCGTCCAACTGCAATGCGGGCACATAGCCCTTG
>JAIXVL010000129.1 GCA_027483045.1 Lysobacteraceae bacterium | reverse complement strand
CGGCGGTGGTGCAGGCGGTGCGGGTGGTGCCGGAGGCAGGAAATCAAGCACGCGGCCTTCGGGAATCGTGATCTCCACGTTCTGGATGCTGCGGTTACGCAAGACGCGCAGCGCAATCTTCTCGCCCGCTTCTTTTCTTCCGAGAACGCCCATCACGTCGCGCGGTCCGTCCACTTCTTTGCCGTCCACCGCAACGATCACGTCGCCCGATTTCAGGCCGGGAAGCGACTCACTTGACGCAATGAGCAGGGCGCCTTTCTCCGTGCCGAAGTAACGGCCCAAGTCGGCATCAATCGAGCTCAAGCTCAGGCCACGGAAGCGGAACGCACGGCTCATGCGGCGGCCTTCGCCATCGTTCGCGATGATGCGCACGCCTTCCGGCCCGCTGTGCTCAGTGATGATCTGGATATCGCGATCCATATCGAGTCGACCCAAGCGGCCACGCAGGCCGTCCAGTCGCCCTTCCATTGGCGGCAACTCATCGCCGACCCAATTGAAGGTGGCGGTGCGCCCGATGGGGGCCAAGGTCACGTCGGCGGTCCCAGATCGACCGTCACGCAGGTACCCCACACGCACCTTCTGGCCACTCTGTTTGCCTCGAAGGGCGGCCATGATTTCGCCGGCGGCATCGGACGAATCCGTGCTCAGGTTTTTGCCGTCCAAGCTGCGAATCACATCGCCAGATTTCAGCCCGGCCTTGTCTGCGGGACTACCTGGCGTGACGGCGCCAAGGCGCACGCCGCCTTCGATTTCGGTGCTGAGCACGACACCCATGCCAGGGCGTTCGCCGCCGATGCGGCTCAGCATGGCCAAGCGTTGGCCCTCGCCCATTTCACGAGCCAGTTCACCCATGCGGGCACCAAGCTTCGCCATCTCGGCTTCCAGCTGACGCATTTCAGCGCGCTTGGCGTCGAGTTGTGCGGCGTTTGCTGGGGGCGTTGCTGCAGATGCAGGCGCCGGGGTTTGTGCGGCCAGCGGACTGGCGATTGCCAAGGCCAAAGCCAAGGCGAGGAAATTGCGTTTCATAGGGTTCTCCACAGCTCAGTAAAGGCTGACCAGGGTGGTTTCATAGGGCTGGCCCGCGGAAGCCAGCAGTCGTCGCGACGATTGCAGTTCGGCATAGCGCTGGAGCACGTCCAGCCGTTTTTGCCAAAGCAGGGTGGCGTCGCGCGAGCCGGGGCGCGCCGCTGAAAGTTGTGAATCAATGCCCGCAAGTTCGTCTTCGAAGGCCATGCCCAGCACGAGCACGTCGGCAGGCTGCATGGGATCTTCGTTCGCTGCGGCAAGTAGGCGCTCAAGACGCGCGGATTCGGTCATCACCGCCGTCAAGTCGATGTTGGGCTCTTCGTGCGTCGCCTGCGGCACCGGCAAGAGCAATGCCAACGCCAAGGCAGCAGCTGTTGCCAAGGCATACGGCCAGCGCGCAAGTCGCACCGGGCGCGGCGCCACTTGGGCCCAAGCACTGCGCGGCGGGCTTTCGAGAGGAAGTGCACGCAGGGCTTCGCCAATCGGTACGCCATACGGTGCGGGTGGATGCTGGCCCACGTCAGGCATGGGAGTGCTCCGTCAGTTCAAGGAGGGCACGCAGCTTTCGGGTGCCGCGCGCGAGTTGTGATTTGGAGAAGCTGAGGGACTTGCCCATCACTGCGGCGATCTCTTCGTGCGTGTAGCCCTCGCCGTGGTAGAGCCACAAAACGCTTCGTGTGCTCTCAGAAAGTCGCGACAGCGCTTCGGTCAGTTTTGCGGCATCGGCGGCCTGCGGTGGCAGAAGCGCTTCGCTGGCGAGCAGGTCAGGTTCAAAAGCCTCGTCATCGCCGGGCTCATCACGCCCGCGAGTGCGCAAGCGCATCAGGCATTCGTTCACCGCGATCTGCCGTAGCCAACCCCAGAACGGCGAATCCGCGCGGAAAGCGGGCAGTTTCTCGAACACCTTCATTAAGGTGTCTTGAAGCACATCCATGGCCGCGTCGCTGTCGCCCAGCATGCGCAGCGCCAAGGCGTAAACCGGGCGTTCAAACCACCGATAGATCTGTTCGCAAGCTGCATGCTCGCGGCGTCGCGCCCTGTCGAGCAAGGCGTTGGGGACGTCGATAGCAAAGGAGGATGGTCGGCTCACGGAACAAGAGGATGCGCCAAGTGGGCAAATGGTTGCAGCCTCGGATCCACGCCTATACTTCGCGCCAAGACCACTGTCGCAGAGGCGTTCCCATGGAAGTCCTGATTGCCGTCATCCTCATCGCCGGCGTCCTGTTTCTGTTCAAGATGGTGCGCATTGTCCCGCAGGGTTTTGAATGGACGGTCGAGCGTTTCGGTAAGTACACGCACACCATGGAACCCGGTCTGCATTTCCTTTTCCCGGTGGTGCAGGGTGTGGGGCGCAAGATCAACATGATGGAGCAGGTGCTCGACATCCCCAGCCAAGACGTCATCACCAAGGACAACGCGGTGGTGAAGGTCGACGGTGTGGTGTTCTTTCAAGTGCTCGATGCGTCGAAGGCGGCGTATGAGGTGTCCGACCTCGAGGCCGCGACGATCGCCCTGGTCATGACCAACATCCGTACTGCCATTGGCTCCATGGATCTCGATGAGTCGCTCTCCAAGCGCGACGAGATCAACGCCAAGTTGCTCGGTGTCATCGATCACGCCACGAATGCGTGGGGCATCAAGGTCAACCGCATCGAACTGAAGGATATCCAGCCGCCGCAGAATCTCATTGATTCCATGGCGCGTCAGATGAAGGCAGAGCGCGAGAAACGCGCCAATATCCTTGAGGCGGAAGGCTTGCGCGCCGCCGAGATCCTGCGCGCCGAGGGCGAGAAGCAGGGCGCGGTGCTGGCCGCCGAAGGCAAGAAGGAAGCCGCCTTCCTCGAAGCGCAGGCCCGCGAGCGTCTTGCTGAGGCTGAAGCCAACGCCACGCGCATGGTGTCCGACGCGATTGCCAAGGGTGACGTGCAGGCCATCAATTACTTCGTCGCACAGAAGTATGTGGAAGCGTTCCGCGAGCTGGCGCATTCCCCGAACAGTAAGTTCGTGATGATGCCGATGGAGACCACTGGCATCATTTCGTCGCTGGCAGGCATTGCAGAACTCGCGAAGGAAGGTCTTTCGGGGCAACAGGCCGCACAGGCCGCTAAAGCGGCAGTCCGCGCCGTGCCACCTGCGATTCCCGGCAACTCGCGCTAATTCTTATGGACCTCGACTTCCGCCCCGTGGTGATCTTTTGGGCCTGCATGGCCCTCGGTCTGATTGCGCTGGAAACGCTCGTTCCCGGCGCGGCGCTGCTTTGGCTGGGTCTCGCCGCGGGCGTCATGCTGGCGCTCGTGGTGTTCTTCCCCGGTCTCCCGCTGTTTTGGCAGGCGGTGTTCTTCATCGCGGGCTCGTTTGCGATTGTTGCCGTGTATTGGCGCTACTACCGCAAGCGTGGCATTGAGAGCACGCAGCCCTTACTCAATCGACGCGGTGAGCAGTTGGTGGGGCAAGTGCATCCATTGGAGTCCGCGATCGACAATGGCCGCGGTCGCTTAAAAATCGGCGACGCGTTTTGGGCGGTCGAAGGGCCGGATCTTCCGGTGGGTACGCGCGTTCGCATCGTTTCGGTCGCTTCCATGGTGCTGCACGTCGAGCCGGTGTAAGCGCGGCACATCTGCCGGCCGCACTCACGCAGCCTTGGCATTTCTTAGATGCGAACGGTTATCATTTGGGCGCCTGATACCTTTTTGGATGCCCATGTCACATCACTCCAGTCGTTTCGCGCCCTTGGCGCTTGCTCTCAGCGCCGCGCTGCTGCTTTCCGCGTGCTCCAACTCTGAGGCTCCAGCGCCTGGCGCAGACGCCTCTGCAGAAGCGCCCGCGGCTGCCGCGCCCTTGGTGATTTACTCGGAGCGCAAGGCGCCCTTGCTTGATCCCATTCTGGCTGACTTCACTGCACAGACCGGCATCGCCATCGAAACGCGTATCGATGGCGCTGATGCGTTGATCGAACGACTCGCAGCAGAAGGCGCGAGCACGCCCGCCGATTTGCTCATCACGGTGGATGCCGGAAACCTTTGGCAGGCAGCGGAGCGTGGCTTGCTCGCCGGCGTAACCTCGCCCTCGCTCGACGCCAATGTGCCGGCCAATCTGCGCGATGCCCAAGGCCGCTGGTACGGTGTTTCGGAGCGCGCGCGCACCATCATGTTCGCGAAAGACCGCGTCGATCCGTCGACTCTGTCGACTTATGAAGCGCTGGCTGAGCCGCAGTGGAAGGGCAAAGTGTGTCTGCGCTCGTCGGCCAAGGTGTACAACCAATCGTTGGTCGCCACGATGATCGAGCGCCTTGGTGCAGAGCGCACCGAAGCCGTGTTGAAGGGTTGGGTCGACAACCTCGCTGCGCCTCCGTTCGCCGATGACACCTTGCTGCTTCAGGCGATTGCGGCGGGGCAGTGCGAAGTCGGCATCAGCAACACCTATTACTTGGGCCGCTTGCAGAAAGAAGACCCGGCCTTTGCCGTGCTGCCGTTCTGGCCGAATCACGCTGATGCAGGCGTGCACATCAACATCTCGGGTGCCGGCGTGCTGGCAAATTCGGATCAACCCGAACAAGCCAAGCAGCTGCTCGAGTGGTTGGTCTCCGAGCCGGTGCAGGCGAAGTTTGCAGGCCTGAACTTCGAGTACCCGGTCAAGCCTGGTGTGCCGCTCGATCCGATCGTCGAAGCCTGGGGTGAATTCAAGGCCGATCCCGTCGACATTGCTGTGGCCGGTCGTCGTCAGGCTGAAGCCGTGATGTTGATGGGCAAGGCCGGTTGGCGCTGAGCCAGCCCTTGGCCAAGCAAATGGTCATGCCGTGGCGCTTTCGCGCCGCGGCGCTGGCTGTTGCGGTCACGCTGTGTGCGCCACTGTTTTTCTTGGCGTGGCAGCCGGGTCAGGTCGATCCGATCTTGTGGGCGCACGTGCGCGAGGTGTTGCTGCCGCGCGCCTTGACCGAAACAGCGGTGCTTCTGGCGGGTGTTGGCATCACCACGCTCACTTTGGGACTGGGCTTTGCTTGGTTGGTCACGCGTTACCGGTTTCCCGGGCAGCGTTTTTTTGATTGGGCATTGGCGCTGCCTTTAGCGCTTCCCGCATACGTGTTGGCGTATGTCGGCGTGGTCGCGTTCTCTTTCGATGCACCGATGGCCCGCGCGTGGCGCGATTTGGGTCTCGACGCTGGCACGTTTCCCGAACTGCGCAGCGTGCCCGGCGCGATCTTGGTGCTCTCGCTGTCCTTGTTTCCTTATATCTATCTGCTGATGCGCGCTTCATTGAAGCGCCATGGCTCCGCAGCCTTCGACGCCGCCCGCACCTTGGGTGCTTCACCCGGATCGGCGTTCTTTCGTGTCGTGCTTCCTGTGACCAAAGCAGCGTGGCTGGGCGGCCTTGGCTTGGTCTTGCTCGAGACATTGGCGGACTTCGGTGCCGTCCGGTTGCTTGGGCTCGACACCTTGACTCCACTCATCCTGCACAGCTGGACAGCGTTGGGATCGCTCGCGTTAGCGGCGCAGTTGTCGGTTGCCATGCTGGGCGTGGTGGTGATCGTGCTGGCCCTCGGTGCTCTTCGAGCGCAGCGCGTTGCGCCGATCGGGCCAGAACTTCGCACGGCAACGCCACAACATCTGTCGCGGTTTGCAGGGTTCTTGGCCACGCTGGCCTGTGTCTCGGTGTTCGCGTTGGGCTTTCTTCTGCCGGTTCTTCATCTGCTTGCGTGGGCATGGAATGCACCCACCGCAAGCATCACCAGCATGTTTGATGGCTTGCGTGGAACGCTCGTGATTGCCTCGCTGACCGCATTGTTCGCCGTTCTGATTGGTCTGTTCCTAGCGAGCCTTCGAAAGCGTTATCCGAGCGACCGTGTGGCCGGCATGGCGGTCTTCACCGCAGGTTTGGGCTATGCCGTGCCGGGCGCAGTCATGGCGGTGGCGGTGCTATGGGCACTCACTGCGGCGCAAGGCTTGTTGCAGAGCGTGGGCATCGCATTGGCGATTTCCACCAGTCTTTTCGCGGTGATTCTTGCGCTGCTTATGCGGTTTCAACGCGTGGGGCTGTCTGCGGCCGATGCGGCACTCTCGGCACTTCGACCCAGCTTGATGCAGTCCGCCGCCACCTTGGGGCTCGGGCCATGGGCGCGTTGGCGCCGCGTGGCGCTGCCTGTGCTTCGCCCTGGTTTGCTCGCCGCCTTGCTCTTGGTCTTTGTTGAAGCCATGAAAGAGCTGCCCGCCACCCTGATGCTACGCCCCTTTGGTTGG
>JAIXVL010000200.1 GCA_027483045.1 Lysobacteraceae bacterium | reverse complement strand
TTGCCGGAGCAGCCTTCTTGGCCGGAGCAGCCTTCTTGGCCGGAGCAGCCTTCTTGGCCGGAGCAGCCTTCTTGGCCGGAGCAGCCTTCTTGGCCGGAGCGGCCTTCTTGGCCGGAGCGGCCTTCTTGGCCGGAGCGGCCTTCTTGGCCGGAGCAGCCTTCTTGGCAGCAACACCCAGGTAGGCCAGGACTTCTTCAGCGTGCGTGTCAGGGCTGACCTTCGGCCACACCTTCTCAACGCGGCCCTCGGCGTCAATCACGAAGGTCGCGCGAACCACACCCATATAGGTCTTGCCGTACATGCTCTTTTGAACCCAAACGCCCATCGATTTGACGAGGGTGAGCTCGGGGTCGGCCAAGAGCGGAAAGTTCAGGTCGAACTTGGCCGCAAATTTCTGATGCGAGGATTCCGTGTCGGCAGAAACGCCGAAAACGGGCACCTTGGCGCCCTGAAAGCTCGGCAGTTGATCGCGGAAACCGCACGCTTCTTTTGTGCAGCCCGGCGTATCGTCCTTGGGGTAGAAGTACAGAACGAAACGCTGGCCGCGCAACGCAGCAGCGGTAACGAGCTGACCCTGGCTGCCCTTGAGCGAAAAGTCCGGGATCGAAGCGCCGACATCAAGCATGGACACACCTGGCGGGGGAAAGAAGACAGCCCCGAATTATGCCTCGTTACCCCGCCGTTCGTCCTGCGTTCAGCGGCTTTCGGGCGGATTGCGCACCGGCAGGGGTACGTTGCAGAGGTCGATGTGCCCCGCCTTGCGCAGATACCAAGCGTCCGCGCGGTTGCGTCGGGCTTCGATCAGGGCGTTGAAGGTGACGGAATCAGTGCGCAAGACCTCGACCTTCGGCCGCTCGGATTCGGGCATTTTGGATGCCAGCGAAAGTCGTTGGATGGCCACGCGCTGCTCCGGGCGCTCGTAAAAGCCACCTGCGGCAAGGCTGCGGGGCAGGGTAGACAAATGCTCCATGCCGCTCAGCACGCGACCCACTAGCGTGATGTTGAGGTCGAGCTGCCGCGGCGACTGGCCAATCACCACGTAGAGCTCTGTGCCATTGCTGGAGTCGGGGGCATTGCCGCGTCCCGCTCCGACCATCGCGTAGCAATGCGCTAGCCACTGCTGGCCCGTGGCAGGATCGCGCGCCGCAGGAAATCCGAGGCTGAATCCCACTTCAGGGGCCCACCCATCGCTATCAGGGATGCGGGTGAATGGCAGATCGTTGCGAATGACTGTGCTGAACTCTGCGGGCAAAGCGGCCTTGGCGGAACCCAGAGACTTTCGTTTCGCTTGGTCGTCGCCATTGGCATCGCCCCACTGCACGACGAAGTTGTCTTGCGAGCGGTTAATCGTCAAACCGTCGAAATAGCCTTCCTCAGCCAGAGTGCGCAGATTGGCCGAATGCTGGGGTGCGTAATCGGGAGCGAGCTCCAAGAGTACGGTGCCTTGTGCCAACTGCATGACCAGCAGGTTCTGCGCGTCCGGCTTACGCCAATCGCTTGCGGGCGCGGCGGCGAGTATCTCGTCCATGGTGCGCGGTTTGGGCGCGGTTTCTTCTGCAAACGCCTGCGGAACCGAGATCAATGCACACATCGACAACGCAGCACACAGCACGCGGCGGACTTGGGGCATAGCAGGCTCCACAGGGCAGGTCAGAACTCCGATTAGGCACCGAGTCCGGTGCCCGCGGCAATGCTCAGCGCTCGCGCAGGAGTGACCATTGCTCGCGCCACTCCCCAAGCACACGTTCCCAGTGCGTGCGGTCGGCAAACTGCGGGAAGGCGACTGGAAACGCCGGGTCACTCCAACGCCGCGCGACCCATGCATGAAAATGCATGATGCGCAGCGCGCGAAGCGCTTCGATTAGGCCAAGTTCGCTTTGGTCGAAGGCGCAGAAACGCTCGTAGCCGGCGAGCACATCTTCAAGCTGCACTTTGCGTCGGTCGGCATTGGCGTCCAGCAGCATCCACAAATCCTGCACGGCGGGCCCTTGGCGCGCATCGTCGAAATCAACGAGATGCGGGCGATCATCACGCCACAGCACGTTGCCCGGGTGGCAATCGCCATGAAGGCGACGCTGCTGAACGTGGCCGAGTTCTTCGAACACGCTTTCCACTTCTTCGAGTAGGGCAGCGCCCACATCTTCAAAGCTGTCATGCAGGGAACGGTCAATCCACGGCCCTTCCAGCAGGGTATCGAGCGAGGCCCAGCCCAGACCATCCACATCGATGCGTTCGCGATACTGAAACGCGCGTCGCGCGCCTACCGCATGCAGTCGCCCTAGGGTTTCACCCAAGGCGATGCGCACTTCTTTGCGATCGATTTCGGGTGCATGCCCACCCTGTAATGGAAACACAGCGAAGCGCAGTGAGCCGCTGCTGTGCAACGTGGTTCCGCGGATCTGCAACGGCGGCACAACCGACAAGCCTTCGTCGAACAACTCATGCACGAAGTCGTGCTCTTCAAGGATTTGCGCGTTGCTCCAACGTGCTGGCCGGTAGAACTTCGCGACGAGCGGCGCGCCTTCCACCAAACCGACTCGAAACACTCGATTCTCGTAGCTGTTCAGCGCGAGAACGCGGCCATCGCCCTCGAGCCCCAGCGACTCGATCGCATCGACCACGGCATCGGGCGTCAGGCCGGCAAACGCTTGCTCGGAGGATGGGGGGGCGTCTGGCGCAGCGTGGCCCGGCTGCGTCATGCGGTTTCAAGCGCCGTGGTTTCACCGGCCAATGCAGGGGAAAGCCAGCAATGCGCACCAATGAAGGCAAAGCCGGCACGCCGCAGCCTACGCCTGTACTCAGACTTGGATCGGCCGATGAAGCCTTCGAAATCACCTTCGATATCGTCGCCATCGACGTCTTCCGCAGTGAAGGTCTCCAGATAGGCCACGCCTCCGCAGAGTTCGGCAAGGCCGGGCAGGCCGGCCCTCAAGTCGGCATCGGGCACGTAGTGCAGAACATCGGCGCAGATCAACAGATCGACCGGCGGGCAGGGACGCAACCAAGCCAAGTCCGCGAAGCCTGCTTGGCGAAGATTGCGGCTGCGACCAAATCGTTGGACGGCGTACTCGCTGCTATCCAACCCAAGGTACTGAAGTTTCGGTCGCAGCTTGAGCAGGGGTGCCCGCCACGTGCCTTCGCCGCAGCCCACATCAAGCACGCTGCGGATGGGTCTCTCGAGGAAAGTTTCGGCCTGCGCCACGGCCAGTGCCACCGAGCGTTGCAGTCGAGCACCCGAGCTCTTGCTGGCGCCGGATTGGCGGTACCAGCGATCGAAATAGGATTGGTCGTAGGTCTTCATTGGCCGGGAGTGTAGGCCAGTGCCTTGTTTGGGAGGTCCATGACTACAGGCACATTCACTAGAGCGTGGTTCGCAATAGTGTGGCGTCCACAGTAGTGACGCAGCCATGACCGACCTCGACGCCCAACGCCGCAAATTCGACAAAGAACTCGCCACCGGAACGGTCGCGCTGGTCTTGCTCGCGATCTTGGCGCGCGAAGGCGAGGCCATGTACGGCTACCAGATCGCCAAGCGTTTCGAAGCGGCCGACGAGGCCGCGCTGGCGGGCAAGCAAAGCACTCTTTATCCGGTGCTGCGCACTTTGGCCGCTGGCGGCTTGCTCGACAGCTGGATCGAGCCCTCTGATGCCGGCCCGCCGCGCCGCTATTACCGCATTACTGCCAATGGTCGGATCGTTCTCGACCAGTGGTCTGAAAGTTGGCGTGCCACCCGCCTGATGGTGGATCGCGTTCTTGAAGGGGAAGACCAGTGAGCCTGCCGAAAACCATTGCCGAATACCTGGAGCAGCTGCGTTCCGAGTTGTCGAAGGCGGACCCCGCACTGCTGCAAGACGCGCTCTACGACGCCGAGGAATACCTGCGTTCGGAGTTGGCTGCGCACCCGCGAGAGGGTGAGGAAGCCTTGCTTGCGCGCATCGCTTCCAGCTATGGCCGGCCTGCCGAAGTCGCCGATATTTATCGCGATACCGAAATCACGGTCACGCGTGCGATGCGTCCGCCACTGCCAAAGAAAACCGAAACCAGTTCCACTTGGTTGTCGGTGTTTAGCGTGCTGGCCGATCCACGCGCCTATGCCTCGCTGTTCTACATGCTGTTGTCGCTGGTCACCGGCATTTTCTACTTCACATGGGCAGTCACGGGCATCAGCCTCAGCTTCGGCCTTTCACTGCTGATCGTGGGCATACCTTTCGTGATTTTGTTCTTGGCCACGGTGCGCGTGCTTTCGCTGGTCGAGGGCCGCCTGGTGGAAACCATGCTCGGCGAGCGCATGCCGCGCAGGCCTTCGTATGTGTCGCGCGAGGGTGGTTGGTTGGCGCGCATCGGCCGCCTTTTCAGCGACCCGCGCACTTGGGGCACATTGTTCTACCAACTGATCATGCTGCCCTTGGGCATCATCTATTTCACCATCGCGGTGTCTTTGCTGAGTGTGGGTGTGACCCTGCTGGCCTCGCCTCTGCTCGGATTCATCGACCGCGTGAACGTGGAAGGGGCAACGGTGATGTTGCCCGGCGTTTGGGCCTTCAGCGATGGAACGGGCTTCGCGGCGTGGCCCGCTTTGGTTCTGCTGGGTCTGCTGGGTTTCGCCATCTTGATTGGCACACTGCACTTGGCGCGCGGTATTGGCTGGCTGCACGCCCAAATCGCGAAGCAATTGCTGGTGAAGTGGGGCGAGTAATCGCCCCGCGCCGAAAGATGGTCAGCCGCCCGCGATAAACACCTTGGCCAAGGCCCAGCCGCCCTGCACCAACAGGGCCACCAGCGCGATCATGCCGATGGTGAATCCGGCTCCGCGCTTGTTGGCCGCGGCCAGATAGCCGGCCGCGTACCAAGCGCGGCCTACTAGCCAAACACCGCCAAAAGCCGCAGCCCAAAGCGGGTCGCCGAAGCTGCCTGCCACCCACAGCGCAGGCAGGAACATCAGCGAGGCTTCGAAAGTGTTCATCTGCACACGAAAGGCACGGTCGAAATCCGGATGCCCGCTGGTCGCAGGCGCTTTGATGCCATGTAGGCCGCGGGCGCGGCCCACCAAGAAGGTGGTCACGCTCATCAATAGAACGGTGAGCAAGGTGATGGCGGCGATGTAAGGCGACATGGGCAACTCCCGGTAAGAGTGCCGACCATAGCCGCTTGGCTTCTTGCCTGCATGCGTGGGCTAAAGTCGCGCGGACTGCCCAAGGAACCTGCCATGTCGCAAAGCACCATCCGCCGCGTTTATGCCGATGCCCGCACGCCGCCGGTTCAAAAGCGTGAGCTCTGGGCATGGGCTGGATTCGATTTCGCTAATTCCGGCTACACGACCGTGGTGATCACGGCCATTTTCAGCGCCTATTTCGTCGGCTCGGTGGCGGGTAATGCGGAGTGGGCCACATTTGCTTGGACGGCTGCCTTGTCGGTGTCCTATGCCTTGGTGATGCTCATGGCGCCACTCATCGGCTTGTATGCCGATGCATGGGCTCGAAAGAAGACGCTTCTTTTCTTCACCACGTTGGCCTGCGGTGTTGGCACGGCCGCCTTGTGGTGGTGCACCCCAGGCGAAGTGGCCCTAGCGCTGGTACTCATCATCTTGACCAACACGGCGTTTGGAACCGGTGAGAACCTCATCGCCGCATTTCTGCCGGAACTGGCGCGTGATGAAGGTATGGGCCGGCTTTCGGGTTACGGCTGGGCGTTGGGTTACGTCGGTGCGGTGCTTCTGCTCGGCGCTTGCTTGTTTTGGGTGCAGGGCGCAACGGGTCGCGGCAGCGATGTGGGAACAGCGGTGCGAGAAACCATGCTTCTCACGGCCGTGACGCTAATGCTGGCGGCAGTGCCAACCTTTGCGCTGCTTCGCGAGCGCGCACCGCCGAGCCCGCGTGCTTTCGGTGCGCTCTGGGCCGAGTCACTGAATCGCTGGCGTGGGCTTATGGGCGGCGCTAGCGATCTTCCGCAGCTCAGTCGTTTTCTGCTGTGCATCGTCGCCTATCAGGCGGGCGTCGGCACGGTGATTGCCGTGGCTGCCATCTATGCGCAGCAGGCCTTGGGCTTCACTACGGCGGAGAGCATCCAGCTGATTCTGGTCGTGAACATCACGGCCGCGGTGGGCGCGATTGCTTTTGGTCATCTTCAAGATCGCATCGGTCACCGCAACGCGCTGGCGTTGTCGCTCTTCGGTTGGTTGCTGGCTATCGGGCTTCTCGTGTTCTCGGAAGCGCGGCCGGTTGTTTGGTTGGCGGCAAATCTGGCCGGCGTTTGCATGGGGGCAAGCCAGTCGGCGGGACGCGCATTAGTTGGAGTGATGTGCCCACCCAATCGTGAGGCCGAGGTCTTTGGCCTATGGGGCCTGGCCGTGAAGGCGTCCATGATCTTGGGCCCCTTGGCCTATGGCCTGATCAGCTGGCTGGCCGGCGGCGAGCACTCGCGCGCACTGATGTTTACCGGGCTTTTCTTCGTTGTCGGCCTTGCTTTGCTGTTTCGAGTCGACGTGGGCCTTGGGCGCTTGCAGGCGCGTGAAAAAGCCTTGTGAAGAAAATCAAGGCCTCTAGCAGAAAAAGATGTCAAAACAAGTCACACGGGAGTACATTCATTTCGTCACAACGAAACCCGTGGAGTGAACATGTCAGGCATCTCCCCAATCCGGATTGCTGGCTTGTCGCCAATGCCACAGACCTTCAACGACGAAGGTTTGGGCCAATACGTTGCCGAGCCGACGGCGCGCGATCTGCGTCGCGCACGTTTGGTCGCCCACATGTCTCGTCGCCGGCTCAGCTACCTTGCCCTGCACATTGCTTTGGGGGTCATGGGCTGGGGTTTGCTCGGTGCCGCGATCTGGGGTATTTCGACCGCTCTGGACTAGGTAGGCTTCATCCTTAGGGCGTTGTCTCGCCCTGTTGCTGCAGCGCCCACATCGCGGCATAACGTCCGCCGGCTTCCAAGAGTTGCGTGTGTCGTCCGCGCTCGATGATGCGCCCCGCATCCATCACCAAGATTTGATCGGCATCCATGATGGTTGAGAGCCGGTGCGCGATGACCAGCGTCGTACGCCCCACCGCAATCCGGTCCAACTCCGATTGAATCGCACGCTCCGAGCGCGAATCCAGCGCCGATGTGGCCTCATCGAAAATCAAAATAGCCGGGTTCTTTAGCAGGGCGCGAGCAATCGCAACGCGTTGTTTCTCGCCGCCCGAAAGCTTCAAGCCGCGTTCGCCGACTTCGCTCTCGTAGCCATCG
>JAIXVL010000166.1 GCA_027483045.1 Lysobacteraceae bacterium | reverse complement strand
TCGCCGGGGCGGGTCGGGCAGGCCGCTTGGTGAAACACCTTAGAACTTACCGTAGTAGCCCTCTTTCAAGGCATCGAACAGGTTGGCGGCACTGTGCATCTCGCCGTCGTACTCGATCTGTTCGTTACCCTTCACTTCGACCACGCTGCCGTCTTCTAACTCGAAGCGGTAGGTGGTGTTCTCGAGATCTTTCTCCTTCACCAGCACGCCTTGGAAGGCGGCCGGGTTGAAGCGGAAGGTGGTGCAACCCTTCAGACCCTTCGAATGGGCGTAGCGGTAGATGTC
Source organism: Lysobacteraceae bacterium (assembly GCA_027483045.1). Lineage (GTDB taxonomy): Bacteria > Pseudomonadota > Gammaproteobacteria > Xanthomonadales > Xanthomonadaceae > Silanimonas. The sequence goes on along the minus strand of JAIXVL010000166.1, from coordinate 5,560 downwards.
TTTGAAGTCTTCGTACGGGAAGTCGGTGGGCACATTGGCCGTCTTCGAAATCGAGGAGTCGATCCAGATTTGCGAAGCGGCTTGAATGTCCACGTGCTCCTTCGGCGACACATCATCGGCAGCGATGAAGTACTCCGGCAGCTTGGCGTCCGGGTCTTCGCTGTAAGGCATGGCCTTGGCGTTCACCAGTTCGCGATACGCCAGCAACTCGTAGCTGAAGACGTCGACCTTTTCTTTCGACTTCTTGCCTTCGCGAATCACGTTGCGCGAGTAGTGATGCGCAAACGAAGGCTCGATGCCATTGGACGCGTTGTTGGCGAGCGACAGTGAGATCGTGCCGGTCGGCGCAATCGAGCTGTGGTGGGTGAAGCGCGCACCCTTCTCAGCCAAGGCAGCGACCAACTCGGGAGCCACGGTGGCGACGCGCTGCATGTAGCGGCTGTACTTGGCGTGCAGCACGCGACCCTTGATGCTGTCACCGACGGTCCAGCCGTCTTTGGCCATTTCCGGGCGCTTGCGCAGCATTTCGGCAGTCACGGCGAAGTCTTCGTCCATGATCGGCGCGGGGCCTTTTTCTTCGCCCAGTGCGAGCGCCATTTCCCAGCCTGCAATGGCCATCTCACGGGACACGCGCTCGGTGAACTCGCAACTTTCCGGCGAACCGTACTTCATGCGCAACATGGTCATGGTCGAGCCCAAGCCCAGGAAACCCATGCCGTGGCGACGCTTGCGCATGATTTCCTTGCGCTGCTGCTCGAGCGGCAGGCCGTTCACTTCCACCACGTTGTCGAGCATGCGGGTGAACACGCGCACGACTTCTTTGTATTCCTCCCAATCAAAACGCGCCTGTTCGGTGAACGGATCGCGGATGAACTTGGTGAGGTTGATCGAGCCCAGCAAGCAAGCGCCGTAGGGCGGCAGGGGCTGCTCGCCGCAGGGGTTGGTGGCGCGAATCGCCTCGCACCACCAGTTGTTGTTCATCTCGTTGACGCGATCAATGAGGATGAAACCCGGCTCGGCGAAGTCATACGTCGAGGTCATGATCATGTCCCAGAGGCCGCGGGCGCGGCTCTGGCCATAGATGCGGCAGGCCACCAGGCCATCGTCGCGCGTCACATAGCCGGCACTCGTCGGCCACTCGCGCCACACCACTTGCTTGGCATCGGCGAGATCGACGTCGCCGGCTTCTTTCAAGTTGATCGGGAAGACCAGCGGCCACTCGGCATCACGGGCCACCGCGTCCATGAACTGGTCGGTGATCAGCAAAGACAAGTTGAACTGGCGCAGACGTCCGTCTTCGCGCTTGGCCTTGATGAATTCCTTCACGTCGGGGTGGCTGATTTCGAAGGTGCCCATCTGCGCACCGCGACGCCCACCGGCCGACGAGACGGTGAAACACATCTTGTCGTAGATATCCATGAAGCTCAGCGGGCCCGAGGTGTGCGCGCCTGCGCCGGCCACGAAAGCGCCGCGCGGGCGCAGGGTGCTGAACTCATAACCGATGCCGCAGCCCGCTTTCAGCGTCAGGCCGGCTTCATGCACCTTCTCAAGGATGCCGTCCATCGAGTCGGGGATGGTGCCCGACACGGTGCAGTTGATCGTGCTGGTGGCGGGCTTGTGCTCAAGCGCACCGGCATTCGAGGTGATGCGGCCAGCGGGGATCGCACCGCGGCGCAGCGCCCAAACAAAGCGCTCGTACCAGTACTTCTGCTTCTCGGTGCTTGGCTCAGCATCGGCCAGCGCCTTCGCCACTCGGCGGTAGCTGGCGTCGATGTCGGCATCGACCGGCTCGCCCTTCTTGGTCTTCAGGCGGTACTTCTTGTCCCAGATGTCCAGGGACGCGGGCTGCATCGACACTTCAACCGGCCCATCCGTCTTGACCGCTTCCAGGCGAACTGTGCTCATCCCTTTCCTCTCCCTTTGCGCCCTTGGGGCGTCGTCATCCGCCCAAGCGGCCGTCATGGATCGCAGCGACGGCAATCCGCGGCGCGCTGCGCCGGCCGACTCCCGCTTTCATCGCCACTGCCCCATGAGCACCCGTCCAGCGCGTGTCATCAGTGTTTAGACCCCAAGTCTTGGGGTCCCTCCCCGTGCTCACCCCAAGATGTTGTGAGCAGCGGAAGGCAACGGTACGCCCGAGTCGGGACAGTGTCAACGATCACGAAACGGGTTTGCGGCGGGTCCGTTTGTTCTCCGCTTTTCCATACATATCAATAACTTGTGAAGCTGCGCCGCAACATCGCAGCGGCCTAGCGAACTCCCCCTCATGGGCCTTGCGAAACCCACGGTGCAAACCCATCTTTGCTGCTCCAACGCCCGCTTTGAGCCACTACCCCATGCGCCCTTTGCCGCTTGTTGCCGCCCTTTTCGCCGCCGCTGCAGGCGGCAGCCTCGCTACCCACGCTCTGTGGCCTGTTGCCACGCCTGAAGCCACGCCGGCGAGCGCGGAATCGCAGACCTTGCCGTTGCCCGGGGCTGCCACGCGCCTTTTGAGCGCTGCCGCCGAAGCCGCAGTGCCCAGCGCACAGGCAGTGATTCCTGGCGTTTCCGGGATGCAATCCGTGCCCTCCCTAGCCCCCATGCTGGAAGGCGTGACACCCGCGGTGGTCAACATCTACAGCCGCACCGTGGTGGAAGTGCAGAGCCCGCTGGCCGCGGACCCGTTTTTCCGGCGCTTTCTAGGCATTCCTGACGGCCCCCAGCAGCGCGAGTCGCAGTCTTTGGGTTCGGGCGTGATTGTCGATGCCGAGCGCGGTTACGTGCTCACCAATCACCACGTCGTCGACAACGCCACCCAAGTCTCGGTGCAGCTGCACGACGGACGCACCGTCGAAGCCGAGTTCATCGGCTCCGACCCCGGCACCGATGTGGCACTGATCCGCATTCCCAACGAGGGCCTGAAGGCCCTGCCTCTCGCCGACACGCAAAGCCTGCGCGTGGGCGATTTCGTGGTGGCCGTGGGCAATCCGTTCGGCTTGGGACAAACCGTGACCTCGGGCATCGTCTCGGCCGTCGGCCGCAGCGGCCTCACCGGCTTGGGCTTTCAGGATTTCATCCAGACCGACGCGTCGATCAATCCCGGCAACTCGGGCGGCGCATTGGTGAACTTGCGCGGAGAGCTCGTGGGCATCAACACCGCCAGCTTTAACCCGCGCGGCAGCGCGGCCGGAAACATCGGTTTGGGCTTTGCGATTCCGGCCAACTTAGCGCGCGAAGTCATGCGCCAACTGCTGGTGTTTGGCGAAGTGAAGCGTGGCTCGCTCGGTTTGGATTTGACGGACCTGACGCCTCGATTTGCGCAGGAACTTGGCCTCAACGCGGATTTGCGCGGCGCGCTCGTCACACGCGTGTACCGCAGTGCACCCGGCGAATCGGCTGGCCTGCGCCCCGGTGATGTGGTCACCACCATCAACGGCCAGCGCGTCGACAGTGCGCAAGCCCTGCGCAATGCCGAAGGCCTGCTGCCGGTGAACGAGCCCGTGACCCTAGGTGTTCAGCGCGCAGCACAAACCCTGCAACTCAGCGCCACCTTGCGCGAACAGCCTAAGCAACTGCCGGGTGCAGATATCGATGCCCGCTTGGCGGGTGCGGTGCTGGGCGAAGTGGCGGAACGCTTCCGCAAAAGCGGCGTGAGCGGCGTTTCGGTGGTGGAAGTGGACGCTCGCTCCCGCGCAGGCACCAACGGCCTGAAGCCCGGAGACCGCATTTACGGCGTGAATGGGCGCCGCATTGATGGCTTGACCGATCTGCGCGGTGCACTCGCGCAGCCGCCTGCGCGCCTCGTGCTGCGCGTACAGCGCGGCGCACAGCAGGGCGACTTGGAACTCCGCTGAGCCTGCCAAAGCCCCCGCTGCAAACGCAGCGGGCGGCTTCACACGTGATGGGCGAGAATCGGCGCATGCATGAACTCCGCGCCATCAGCCTCGACCTTGACGACACCCTCTGGCCCATCTGGCCGGTGATCGAACGCGCGGAAGGGGCGCTTCACGGTTATCTGGAACGCCACTGCCCGCAAACGGCACAGGCTTTTCCAATGCCCGTGATGCGCGCACTGCGCGAGCAAGTGGCCATTGAGCATCCGCATCTCGCGCACGATTTCACTAAGCAACGCCTGATCTGTTTGGAGCGAGCGCTCACCAGCAGCGGCGACGATGCCGCGCACGCGTTTCCCGCCTTCGAGGCCTTGTACGTCGAACGTAATCGCGTGGAGTTCTACGCCGATGCCCTGCCGGCTCTCGATCGCTTGGGCGCAGCTTTGCCGCTCGCCGCGCTCACGAATGGCAATGCCGATCTGCAACGTATCGGCATTGCGTCGCGCTTTGCGGTGATCGTCGCCGCGCGCGATATCGGCGTGGCTAAGCCGGAAAGGCCGATCTTCGAACACACGGCACGCGCTCTCGGCGTGGGGCTGCACGAGGTGTTGCACGTGGGCGACGACCCATTGCTGGACGTGGCCGGCGCCGCGCGCGCAGGCATGCGCACCTGCTGGATCAACCGCAAGAGCGAGGCGTGGCCCAGCGAACTTCCGCCGCCGGATTTGGAATTCACCTGCTTGGGCGCCTTGGCGGACTGGCTGGAGATCGCAGTGCCGCAAGACGCCGCAAAGAAAACCGCTACCCTCCCCTGAACCGCCGGAAGCACCGGCCACAGCGCGCACACCATGCCCCTCCCCGATTGCTTTGCTTCCGCCGCGACCACCGCCCTGCCCCTCGTCTTTCTCGACGCCGCGCGCTTGCCCGCGTGGAAGTCCGCGCAAACTGAGGCCACCCGCGCTTGGCTCGATGCGCACAACTTTCGCGCTGAGCCCGGCAGCGTGCTGGTACTGCCCGGACCCGACGGTGCACCCATGACCGCGGTGGCTGGCATTGGCGATGTGCAGGACCCCGCGAGCATCGGGCACTTGCCGCATGCGCTTCCGCCTCTGGTGTTCCGCTTGGCAGAAGACAGCCCCATTCGCCTGTCGCCAGATCGTGCACTGTTGGGCTGGGGTCTGGGCGCCTATCGCTTTTCGCGTTACCTGAAGTCGGTCAAGCCCACCGCAAAGCTCGCCATCGATACGCAGGCATTGGCCGAAGCCGCCAGCCTGCTTGCGGCGTCACTGAAGGTGCGCGATCTGATCAACACGCCCACGGAAGACATGGGCCCCGATCATCTGGAAGAGGCGGTGCATCGCATGGCCACCGCGCACAACGCGGGCTTTCGCAGCGTACGCGGCGCTGATCTGTTGGCGCAGAACTTCCCCGCGATCCATGCCGTGGGTCGCGCCAGTCATCGCGCACCGCGCTTGATTGAACTCACACACGGCGATGCCGGTTTGCCGCACCTCGTCATCGTGGGCAAGGGCGTGTGCTTCGACACCGGCGGTCTGGACGTGAAGCCCGCCGACGGCATGCGCAACATGAAGAAAGACATGGGCGGTGCAGCACATGCCATCGGTCTAGCGCGCCTGGTGCTGGAGCGCCGCCTGCCGGTTCGCCTCACCTTGCTGGTCCCCGCGGTTGAGAACGCCCTAGGCCCGGACGCTTATCGGCCCGGCGAAGTCATCGCCACGCGCGCCGGT
>JAIXVL010000160.1 GCA_027483045.1 Lysobacteraceae bacterium | reverse complement strand
GCTGCGTCGTGTCGAGAAACGACCGACGCGGCGATTGTTGATTGCAGGTGGCGGCAACATTGGCCGCAATTTGGCCAAGGCTTTGGAAAGCCGCTATTCGGTCAAAGTGATGGAGCGTTCGCGAGAACGTGCGCGCGCGATTTCAGAAGATTTGCTGAATTCCATTGTGCTGGTGGGTGATTGCGCCGATGAAGATTTGCTGCGCGAGGAAAACATCGATCAGACCGATGTGTACTGCGCGCTCACCAACGACGATGAGGCCAACATTCTTTCCGCCATGTTGGCCAAGCGCTTGGGCTGTCCCCGCGTGTTGGCACTCATCAACCGCCCGGCCTATGCTGAGCTGGTCGAAGGCGGCACGATCGATATTGCTGTGAGCCCGCAGCAAGTCACACTCGGCGCTTTGTTGGCACACATCCGCGAGGGCGCACCAGCGCAGGTGTACTCGCTGCGTCGTGGTGTGGCAGAAGCTGTGGAAGTGGTTGCGCGCGGCGATCGACGCACTTCACGCGTCATCGGTCGCGGTTTGGAAGAGTTGGATTTGCCTCCCTCGGCCACCATCGGTGGCATCGTGCGCGGCGACAAGCTGTTGATTGCTCACCATGACGTTGTGGTCGAGCCGGAAGACCATCTCATCGTGTTTGTGATGGATAAGCGCGAGATGCCTTCGGTGACGGCCTTGTTCCAAGCGGGAGCCACGTGGCTGTGATGACGAAGTCGCTTATCAGCGAACGCGCCCGCACGCTGCAACGTATCTTTGGCGCGATCATTGCGCTTTCCGCGATGATTTCCCTGCCGCCGCTGGTGCTTGCTTGGTGGTGGGATGAACCCACCACGACCGCGTTTCTTGAGAGCTTTTTGATCGCGGGTGCTGCCGGCTTTGTGTTGTGGTTCCCGGTGCGGCACGCGCACTACGACATGCGCCTGCGCGATGGATTCCTCATCGTTTCCGGGGTGTGGATCATCGCAGTCTTGGTGACCGCCTTGCCCTTCATGTTGGCGGCGCCGAACTTGAGCTACACCGACGCTGTGTTTGAAGCTGCCTCGGGCCTTACCACCACTGGGGCCACGGTCATCACCGGCATCGAGCATCTGCCGAAAAGCGTGCTCTTTTACCGAGCGTCGCTGTGCTATTTCGGCGGCATGGGCATTGTGATTCTGGCTGTGGCTATCCTGCCTATGCTCCGCATCGGTGGTATGCAGTTGTTTCGTGCTGAAACCACTGGGCCGCAGAAAGACAGCAAGCTCACGCCAAGAATTGCCGATACGGCCAAGGCGCTTTGGCTGGTCTACACCGGCTTGGTCGGTCTTTGCACGCTGGCCTACTGGACCGGAGGCATGAGCTTCTTTGATGCGATCACGCATGCCATGCCAACGATCGCGACGGGCGGGTTCGCCAACTACGACGCCAGTTTTGGACACTGGAACAGCGCCTTGCTCGACAGTCTCGCTATTGTTTTCATGTTTCTTGGCGGGCTTAACTTTGGCCTGCACTGGTACGCGTGGCGTCGCGCCACCATGGGCCACTACCGCGCCGATGCCGAATTCTTGAGTTTCTTTTGGATCTGCGCTGCCGCCAGCATTGCGGTGACCTTGGCCATTTGGTTGGGTGGTCGCTTCGACAGCATTGTTGAAGCGTTTCGACATGCCACGTTTCAGGTGGTTTCCAATATCACGACCACCGGGTTTCTGACCACCGGCTTCGTCGACTGGCCTGGTTTCGCTCCCTTGGCGCTGATCATGCTGGGCTTCATTGGCGGTTGCGCGGGCTCTACTTCCGGCGGCATGAAGGTGGCGCGCGTGCAAATGGTGGTGCGCCAGGGTTTTCGCGAGCTGAAGCAGCTCGTGCATCCGAAAGGCCAGTTCCTCGTGAAGGTGGGCGGCAAGCGCGTGTCCGAAAGCGTGGTGATTTCGGTGGCGGGCTTCTGCACGCTCTACATCCTCGCGTACCTCGTCATGACGCTCGCGCTCACGGCAGACGGCGTGGACATCGTCACCGCGTTCTCTGCCATTGCAGCGTGCATCAACAACATGGGCCCCGGTTTGGGGCAGGTCGCATCGCACTTTCAAGCCCTCAGCGATTTCTCGATCTGGGTCTGCAGCTTTGCGATGGTGCTGGGCCGCTTGGAAGTCTTTACGCTTCTGGTACTGCTGACGCCGCAGTTCTGGCGGGATTGATCCGACCTTCGTCGTAGGGCATGAGCGCACGCAGTTGCGCTGCAAGACGCTCGGCGTCGGCTGTGTGCAAGTAGGGAATGCACAGCTCTGGCTCAAAGGGCGATGCGCCGATCGTATCCATGTGCAGCGTGGCCATGCCATGACGGCGGTCGAACGGCGACTGCGAGAGGCGAAGTGTTTGCAACTTGCGTGCTTCAGCAAAGCGCCAGTGGCGGTTCAACCAGCCTTGTCGAAAAGCGATCACACCGCCCTCAAGCGACCACGCCGAGTAGCGTGCCCAAAGGCGTGCGCGCACGTACAGCATCGGTACGAGCAACAGCGCCCAAGCACCGACGGGGCCACGCCAAAGGATCAGCGCAATACTCACGAGGCTTGCGATCAAGGCGTAAACGCCGAACTGGCGCCACCACGCGCGCGGGTGAAGCGCGTGCCACTGCTGCGAAGGCCAATGCTGGCCAGAAAGCAGCTCACGCAGAATGCTGTCCATGGTGTCGGGCGTTGCAATGGGCACAAGGTCTCTGACCGACTGCGATTCGTTGGCAGCCTCCATGGCTGCACGGTCAACCCGCAGGCTTTGTCGGCCAAACCACCGATGCAGCAGGGTTTCCGACAGAGAAAAAGCCTGAATGCGGCGCTTTGGAAGATGGCTACGAATCCGGCTGAGCAAGCCGCGCTCAACGCGTAACTCGCGTTCTCCGGCTGTCAGGGTGAAACCGTGGAACTGCAAAAGTGCCAATGCGATGGACAGCAATCGCATCGCGATCAGTAGAGCCAACAGCAGAACAACGCTGCCAACGATGTACGACGCCAAGCCGAAGTGCCACTGCTCGGCGACTGCGGCGCCGCTCTTGAAGGCGTCTTCCGCAACATTGGAAAGCCACTTGGTC
>JAIXVL010000213.1 GCA_027483045.1 Lysobacteraceae bacterium | reverse complement strand
TGACTTGGATTTGCAGGTCGGGCGGGCTGCCGCCTGCCGGTGGGCCGGGGTCGGGCGCGCACGCGACGAGCGATAAAGCGGTAAAGAGAGCAATCGAAGCACGCACAAGAAATGCAGGCATGGGCTTGGGCTGTTGGCTAATGAAGAGAGATGCGGTGTGCGTGCAGCACGCATGCAGCGATAATGACGCATCTTCGTGAGCGGCAGGCGTTTTCAGTGCACCCCATCCTCAACATCGCGGCGTATCGCTTCGTGGATATTGCCGACGCGCCCGAGTTGCGCACGCAGCTATTCGCAAAGGCCGATGCGTTGGGCTTGAGGGGCACCATCCTCGTCGCGCCTGAAGGCGTAAACCTTTTTCTTGCGGGTAGCCCCGACGCCGTGCGGGCCTTCCTTCTCGACTTTCAGCAAGACGCCCGCTTTGCGAACCTGACCATCAAGGAAAGCTGGAGTGCAGAAGTACCGTTCGCCCGGCTGAAGGTGAAGCTCAAGCGCGAAATCATTGCCTTCCGTCGCGATGGGGTTGATCCCGTCCACGCACCAGCGCCCAGCGTTGATCCACCCACCTTGGCGCGTTGGCTGTCGCAGGGCCACGACGACGACGGAAAGCGCGTGGTGATGCTCGACACGCGCAATCGCGAGGAAGTGGTTCATGGCACCTTCGAAGGCGCGGTCAGTGTTCCGATTAAGCAGTTCGTGCAGCTCCTTGGAGCCCTAGAGCCGCACCGAGACGAGCTAAAGGATGCGACGGTCGTGAGCTTTTGCACCGGCGGCATTCGTTGCGAAAAGGCCGCGCCATGGCTGCGTTCGCACGGGTTTGGCGACATCCGTCAGCTGGAAGGCGGCATCCTGGCGTACTTCGAACAAGTGGGTGGCGCCGGATACCAAGGCGGCTGTTTTGTGTTTGATGAGCGCGTGGCCCTGGGGCCTGACCTGCTGCCGGTCGGGCAGATTCCGCCGTCAGTCCAGTAGGCTGATTCGCGCGCTTCCGGCATGCTTCAGCCTCAAAGCATTTTCGAGGTTCGCTCATGCCCGTCGGTTCCCCGCTACTGATCACCTTTGGTCTTTACCTCGCGGCGATGGTGCTGATCGGCATCGTGGCTTGGCGAGCGACGCGAAGTTTCGACGACTACATCCTCGGCGGGCGATCGCTCGGTAGCGTGGTAACAGCCCTGTCGGCGGGTGCCTCCGACATGAGCGGCTGGCTGCTCATGGGCTTGCCTGGAGCGCTCTACCTGGGCGGTGCCTCGGAAGCTTGGATTGCGATTGGTCTCGTCCTCGGCGCTTGGGCGAATTGGAAGTATGTTGCTGGGCCCTTGCGTGTCTATACCGAGCGCACCAAGAACGCGCTCACGCTGCCCGACTATTTCACTCACCGATTCGAAGACAAGAGCAAGCTTCTTCGCGTGTTCTCGGCGCTGGTGATTTTGGTCTTCTTCGCTGTGTATTGCGCGAGTGGCATCGTGGCTGGTGCGCGCCTGTTCGAGAGCGTGTTTCACGTGCCTTACGCCGAAGCACTCTGGTGGGGCGCGGCGGCCACGATTCTTTACACCTTGCTGGGCGGCTTCCTCGCGGTGAGCTGGACCGATACCGTGCAAGCGACCTTGATGATCTTTGCGCTGCTTCTGGTGCCGGTGATGGTGGTGCTCACGAGTGGCGGCTTCGAGGCGAGCATGACGCTGATCGAACAGAACGCACCCAGCAAGCTCGATTGGTTCAACGGCGGAGCATTGGGATTCGTCGGTATTGTGTCGCTGCTGGCGTGGGGCCTGGGTTACTTCGGGCAGCCACATGTCTTGGCGCGCTTCATGGCGGCCGATTCTTTGGCGACCATCCCTAAGGCGCGACGCATCGGCATGATCTGGATGGTGTTGTGCCTTGGCGGTGCAATGGCTGTGGGTTTCTTCGCCAACGCCTATTTCGTCGTGCATCCCGAACACATCGGGCCGGTGTCGGAAAACGCCGAACGCGTGTTCATCCAGCTGGCGACCGTGTTGTTCAATCCATGGGTCGCGGGTGTTCTGCTCTCAGCCATTCTGGCGGCCATTATGAGCACGCTGAGTTGCCAACTGCTTGTATGCAGCAGTGCACTGACCGAAGACCTGTACAAGGGTTTCGTGCGTCCACAGGCGGGACAACGCGAACTCGTTTGGTTCGGTCGGGCTATGGTGCTTGCGGTGGCTTTGCTTGCGATTTGGATTGCACGCGATCCAGAAAGCAAAGTCCTGGGCCTCGTCTCGTACGCTTGGGCCGGTTTCGGCGCTGCGTTCGGGCCCGTCGTGCTGTTTTCGCTGTTCTGGGGTCGCATGACCCGCAATGGCGCACTCGCAGGAATGCTGGCGGGCGCAGTCACCGTGGTGGTCTGGAAGGAACTCGTTGTCGCTGCAGGGCACAGCGCGCTGTACGAGATGGTGCCGGGCTTTGCGGCGGCCTGCGTGGCGATCGTCTTGGTGAGCCGCATTGGCCTAACGGCCAGCCCAGACATGCAAGCGATGCATGCCGGGGTGAGAGCGACCCTCAAGAACGAGGGCTACTGAGGAATGGGCAAGGCTCTTGGCGAAACCAAGAGCCTTCCTGAGTCACTCGTCGCGGCGGGGCTTCGGCTTACCCTTGAATCCGCCGGGCTTGAAGCCACCGGGCTTGGGCCCGAAACGCTTGAACGGTGCGGCCTCTTGGTCGCCCGCAGCGTCTTTCTCTGCGTCGTAGGGGCGAAGCTGCAAGGGCTGGCCTGCAACCCGGACCTTCTTCAGGTGCGCCATGATGTCGGCCGGCATACCTTCAGGCAGATCGACCAAGCTGTCATTGGTGCGGATGTTGATGCGGCCGATGTGCTGCGACTCGAGGCCAGCCTCGTTGGCGATGGCGCCCACGATGTTGCCCGGCTTCACCTGGTGCGCGTGACCCACGCCGATCCAGAACGTCTGCATGCCGGGTTCCGGCGGGCGAGGCGCATCGAACTTGGGCGGACGCGGCTTCGGTGGGCCGTCTTCGCGTGCGGGTCGCGTTTCCGGGCGCCATGACATCGGCTCGCCGCGCGGTTGACGAGGCGCACGGTCGAAGCTCTGGCCATGTTCGCGGGGCTCGCGTGCTTCGCGCGGCTCGCGAGCCTCACGCGCAGGCGGGGTCAGCAACAAGGGCACATCGCCTTGCAGCAATCGCGCCAAGGCCGCGGCAATTTCTACGGCGGGCACATTGTTCTCGTTCTCGTAGCGTTCGACCAAACCGCGATAGAACGCCAAATCCTGCTGTTCGCGACCCTGCGTGATGCGATCCAGGAAACGCGTGATGCGCGAGTCGTTCACCGCTTCAATCGTGGGCAACAACATCGGCTCGATCGGTTGGCGCGTCGCGCGTTCGATGGCCTTCAACATGCCGCGCTCGCGCGGGCTGACGAACAAGATGGCTTCGCCGCTGCGGCCGGCGCGGCCCGTACGACCGATGCGATGCACGTAGCTTTCGGTGTCGTAAGGGATGTCGTAGTTCAGCACGTGGCTGATGCGATCAACGTCCAAACCGCGAGCCGCCACGTCGGTGGCCACGAGAATGTCGATCTTCTTGTCCTTCAGCTGTTGGATCGTGCGCTCGCGCTGCGCCTGCTGCACATCACCGTGGATGGCTGCAGCCGACAGACCCCGCGCCGCCAGCTTCTCGGCGAGTTCCTGCGTGGCCTGCTTCGTGCGTGCGAAGATGATCATCGCGTCGTAGGTTTCAGCTTCAAGAATGCGGGTGAGCGCATCGAGCTTGTGCATGCCGCTCACCATCCACATCCGCTGGCGGATGTTGGTGGCGGTGGTGGTGGCCGCTTTGATGGCGACCTCAACGGGATCTTTCAGGTACGTCTGCGCAATCCGCTTGATCGGCGGCGGCATGGTGGCCGAGAACAACGCCACTTGGCGCGTCGGCGGCGTCTTCTTCAGCACGGCTTCGACGTCGTCGATGAAGCCCATGCGCAGCATCTCGTCCGCCTCGTCGAGTACCAAGGCCTTCAGCTTCGAGAGATCCAGCGAGCCGCGTTCAAGGTGATCGATGACGCGACCGGGCGTTCCGACAACCACATGCACGCCGCGCTTCAGCGCGCCGAGCTGCGGGCCGTAGGCCTGACCACCGTAAATCGGCAGCACATGGAAGCCGGGGATGAAGGCCGCGTACTTCTGGAAGGCTTCGGCCACTTGGATGGCCAATTCGCGAGTGGGGGCAAGCACCAGCACCTGCGGCGCGCCTGCATGCGCATCAAGGCGCGCCAAGAGCGGCAATGCAAATGCGGCGGTCTTGCCGGTGCCGGTCTGGGCCTGGCCGAGCACATCGCGTCCTGCAAGCAGGGACGGAATCGTGGCTGCCTGAATCGGCGAGGGCGATTCATAGCCCACGGCCGTAAGCGCCTTCATCAGGCTCTCAGGTAAAGAAAGGTCGGCGAAGCGCAATGGCGCCTCATTGGGAGTTTCGGATTCGGCGCTCATGGCGGCCTCTAAGTGCCGGCTTAGGGCCGGTCGGGTGACCGCGTATGTTACTCCCCGTTTCAGCTCTCCACCCCAACGGGAGCCAACTGGCCGATTTCCGGATGGGTACTGGTGCATGCCTTTAGAGCCGCTTTGCTGCCCGCCCTCGCGTAAACTGGCTGGATGCCTCTTCTCACACTTAATCGCGTCGACTATGGCGTCGGCGGCCCGCGCCTGCTCGACGGCATTGATCTGGCCATTGAACCCGGTGAGCGCATTGCGCTGATTGGCCGCAACGGCGCCGGAAAATCCACCCTGCTTAAACTCATTGCCGGCGAAATCCTGCCCGACGACGGCGAACGTCGTCTGGAGTCGGGCGTGCGCGTGGCACGGCTTGAGCAGGAGGTTCCCGCTCATCTGGACGGCACCATCTACGACGTAGTGGCCGATGGTCTAGGCAGCGTGGGCGCTGATTTGGCTGAGTTTCACCACCTAAGCCATGCCGATGACATCGACTTCGACGCCCTAGGGCGGGTGCAGGCGCGGCTGGATGCGGCCGATGGCTGGCGCTTTGAAGCCCGTGTCCAGGCGACCCTGACACGGCTCGGTTTGGATGGCGAACTGGCCTTCAGCGCTCAGTCCGGCGGCATGAAGCGCCGGGTGTTGCTGGCGCGAGCGTTCGTGGCCGACCCGCAGATTCTTCTGCTGGATGAGCCCACCAACCACCTCGACATCGAAGCCATCGATGTCTTGGAGCAATCGCTGCTCGATTGGAAGGGATCTCTGGTCTTCGTGACCCACGATCGTCGCTTCCTGAAAGCGCTGGCCACGCGCATTGTCGAAATTGATCGCGGCTCGCTGACCAGCTGGCCCGGCGATTGGGCGAATTACTTGCGCCGCCAGGAAGAGCGTCTGCACGCCGAAGCCCAAGAGAACGCGAAATTCGACAAGCTTCTGGCCCAAGAAGAGATCTGGATCCGGCAAGGCATCAAGGCGCGGCGTGTGCGCGACGAAGGCCGTGTGCGCCGACTTGAAGCGATGCGCAGCGAACGTTCCGAGCGTCGCGAGCGCACCGGCAATGTGCGGATGGCTTTGGCAGAAGGCGCGAACTCGGGCCGTAAGGTGATCGAGGCCAAGGGCCTGAACTTCGCGCATGGCGAGCGCGTGTTGGTGAAGGATTTCGACACCTTGGTGATGCGCGGCGATCGCATCGGCTTGATCGGGCCGAACGGTTCGGGAAAAACCACGCTTCTGAAGTTGCTGCTTGGTGAGTTGCAGGCCCAGTCGGGCACCCTGCAGCAGGGCACCAGTTTGGAGATTGCGTACTTCGACCAGTACCGCGCGGCTTTGCGCGAGGACTGGAACGCGCTCGATAACGTGGCGCAAGGCGCCGAGTTCATTGAAGTCGGCGGCAAGCGCAAGCACGTGCTGGGCTATTTGCAGGACTTCCTGTTCACGCCGGAACGCGCCCGCGCTCCGATCACCAAATTGTCGGGCGGTGAGCGCAATCGCTTGCTGCTGGCGCGTTTGTTTGCGCAGCCCTCCAATTTGCTGGTGATGGACGAACCCACCAACGATTTGGATGTGGAAACCCTAGAGTTGCTGGAAGAGTTGCTGGCCGATTACCCGGGCACCTTGCTCTTGGTCAGCCACGACCGTGACTTCCTCGACCAGGTGGTGACCTCGACCTACGTCATGGAAGGCGAGGGGCAGGTGGGCGAATACGTGGGTGGCTACACCGATTGGTTGCGCCAACGCCCGTCCACACCGGCTTCGGCCGCTGCACGCCCCGCCAGCGAACGAGCGCCTGCACCAACACCGCCTGTTGCAGCCAGTGCGCCGGTCGCCGCGCCAAAGCGAAAGCTGAGCTTCAAGGAACAGCGTGAGCTGGACGAATTGCCCAAGCGCATTGATGGTTTGGAAGCGGACATGGCTACTCTGACCGAAGCGCTCTCTGCCCCGGATTTCTATCAGCGCAGCGCAAGTGCGATGGCGGACCACCATGCGCGTATGGCCAAGGTGCAAGGCGACTTGGACGCAGCGATTGCGCGCTGGGCCGAGCTGGACGCTTAGGCTTTAGGCCACGCGTTCCAAAAGCACGCCGCGCGGTAGGGCTTCTCCGCCGGCTGCTTGGCTGACGTAGGCGCTTGCCGCGATTTCGCGGCGCGCAATTTCCGCTAGGGCGCGTTGCTGCATTCTCGCGCCAATGGCCGCCACTGATAGATCGGCGCCAGACGGCTCGGCTGGAGCGAGCGCCGCAGCTTGAATCCGACGTCCTTTTTCCTCGTTGCCCTCTGGATCGTCACGGACTTCGGATGTATCGATGTCCACGCCACCGCCGACCGCGTAGCGTTTGCCGTCGGGGCCGATGATGTAGTTGTACGTAGGACCCGATCGCAACAAGCCGCCGGCCGCAGCCATGTGGGCCTGCTCGTGCTGCCGTACCTCGCGGTCTCGGGCCTGAAGTTGCTGGATGGCGACGCGCGTACGCACGTCTTCCATGGGGTTTCGCGGCGCTCCGGCGGTAACGGGAACGAGGGCCCGCACGGTTTGCGGCTGGGTCGATGATGCCGGAACCGGAATGGCTGGAACCGCGGCCACGACTGCCTCGGTGCGCGACGAGGCGGCACCTTGAGCAGTGGGGGCAGTGGTCGGGCCAACGAGCATGGGCAGAAGACCGCACGACGTGAGGCTGGAAGATTACTCCCGTTTTCTGCCCCGAGTCGTGATGCACTGCACCGTTGGCAGGGCAGCAGCTTGGCTTAGGGCTGCTCGACACCCATGCAGAAGGCATTGAACTTATTGCCGTCCAAGTCACGGAAGTAGGCGCAGTAGAAGCCACCGCCGCGCATTCCCGGCGCGCCCTCGTCCTTGCCACCGAGGGCCAATGCCTTGGCATGGACGGCCTGTGCCTGCTGTGGTGAGTCCACTTGCAAGGCCACCATGGTGCCATTGCCCACCGAGGCGGGCTGGCCGTCGAAGGGCTTGGTCACACCGATGCCTGGACCGTGGTTGGGGCCTTCCCACGCCACGAAGTTCTCGCCTTCCATCATTCGTGTCGCCCCCACCAAAGGCAGCAGGGCATCAAAAAACGCCACAGCGCGCGGGAGGTCGTTGGTGCCGAGGGTGACGTAGCCAATCATGCGCCTGCTCCGGTTAGAGGTTGAGAGTGCGAAGGCTAAGCCTGTACCCCGTAACTTTCCACAGGCGTCTTGCGGCGGAAACGCCCGCAGCGCAGCATCGGGCTTCCGTCTGCTGGGAGTAGGGTGATGCGAAATCCGATGTTGCTTTGCGTTTTGATCGCAGCCGCACAGGTCGCGACGGCAAACGCCGCGCCGCGCAAATGGATCATTACGGTCGATGGCGGAAAAGTGGCGGGGGAGCAAACCCTCGAGTGCGACGCGCACCGCGCGTGTACCGGTCGCTTCATCTTCAAGGACAACGGTCGCGGCCCTGAGATTTCCGAGACTTATCAGTTGGCCGCCGATGGCAGTTTTCTTCGGTACCACGCAACGGGCGCAACGACGTTTGGCTCCAAGGTAGACGAAACCTTTGCAGTCACCGACGGTGTGGCCCGGTGGGCGTCTAGCAGTGAGAAAGGCGAGGAGGCTGCGCCGGCAGGCCGTCTCTATGTGCCGTTCAACGGCAGCGCGGCCACCAGCGAAGTGATGCTGCAAGCCGCCGCGCGCAACGGTGGAGCTTTGGGGCTATTGCCCGCAGGCACACTGACCCAGCGCAAAGTCACCAGCGTCACGGTGGGCGACGGGGCGCTTCGCCGTGAGGTGGATTTGTTGGTGCAGACCGGCCTTGGCCTGACGCCGAGCTATGTCTGGGCCACGTCCGGGGCGACCCCGGAACTGTTCGGCTTCATCGTTCCTGGCTACTTGGCGGCTTTGCCCGAGGGTTATCAGGGCGCCGAGAAAGTCATGGGTGAGGCGCAGAAAAAAGCCGAAACCGAACTGCTTCAAGCCATGACTCAGCGGCTCTCGCAGCCAATGCCCGGTTTGAGCCTGATTCGCAATGCGCGCGTGTTCAACAGCGAAAAAGCGCAGCTCGAAGAAGGCTTGAAGGACGTCTACATTTTGCGTGGGCGGATCGCCGCGGTGCTGCCAGCAGGCTCGTCAGGCGACGGTGTGGCTCGCACGCTGAATGCCGATGGCCGTGTGCTTCTGCCGGGCTTGTTCGATATGCACGGGCACGTGGGTCGCTGGGAAGGTGGATTGAACCTTGCCGCTGGTGTGACCACGGTGCGCGACATGGGCAATGACAACGCCACCTTGCAGCAGATTATCGATGAGACAGCGACCGGTGATGTCTTTGGCCCACGCATTGTGCCCGCGGGTTTCTTGGAAGGGGAAAGCCCTTACTCCGCCCGCAATGGATTCGTGATCAGCACGCTGGAAGAAGCCAAGAAGGCGGTGGATTGGTACGCCGAACACGGCTACGTGCAGATCAAGATCTACAACAGCTTTCCGCATCGCCATTTGAAGGAAACTGTGGCCTACGCCCACGAGCGCGGCCTGCGCGTAAGCGGCCACGTGCCGGCCTTTATGCGTGCACGGGGTGCGGTGGAGGCGGGCTTTGACGAGATCAATCACGTCAATCAGGTGCTGCTCAACTTCTTGGTGAATGACAAGACCGACACGCGAACGCTGGAGCGCTTTTATCTTCCGGCGGCACGCACCGCGGAGATCGATTTCAACGCGGCGCCCATGCAGGACTTCATCAAGCTCTTGGTGGAGCGCAAGACCGTCATCGATCCCACCTTGGCGACCTTTGATTTCATCCGGCAGAAAGATGGCGAAGTGTCACAAGCTTATGCCGGAGTGGCCGATCACTTTCCTGCCAGCGTGCAGCGTGGGTTCCGGAGCGGCGGCATGAACATCCCGGATGACGCGACGCAAGCTTTGTACAACAAGTCCTACGAAAAGATGGTGGCCTTCATCGGGCTGCTGCACCGCGCGGGGGTTCCCTTGGTGGCGGGCACCGATGCCATGGCGGGTTTCACCCTGCAACGCGAACTCGAGCTTTACGTGCAAGCCGGCATTCCTGCAGGCGAAGTGCTGCGTATCGCCACCCTCAACGGCGCGAACTACAGCGGCGTGCTGGCGGATCGTGGGCGCATTGCAGTGGGGCAGGCTGCTGACCTGGCCCTTGTCGATGGGGACCCCACAAAGGACATCACCGCACTCCGGCGTATGGCAGCGGTGGTCACGCAAGGCCGCCGGATCGACCCGTCTGCGGTCTATCGCGATTTGGGCATCCGGCCCTTTGTCGAAGCGCCGCTGGAATGGGTTGAAGCACCCACTGAAGCGGCGGGTTCCCACTAAGACCGCGTACACTTCGAGCTTTCACTCAGTCGCTGGAACGACCTGCCCATGAGCGCCCAGAACGCAACGCCCAACCCCGAACTTACTGCCCTTGCCGCTGCAGCTGCAGCCTCGGGACCGGACGGGGGGGCGCTGCAGCGCTTCGTCGAGCGATTCTTCGCGCGCGTGGCTTCCGAGGACATGGCCCTTCGGCCCGCCACCGCATGGCTGGGGCTTTCCCGCGACCTGATTGGATTTGCGAGCGAGCGCGAGGCAGGGACCCCGAAGATTCGCCTGTTCAATCCCGATGCGGCAACGCATGGCTTTGATGGTGGCCATACGGTGTTGCAAGTGGTCAACGACGACATGCCCTTCCTCGTCGATTCGGTGACGATGGCGCTGGCCGAGCGTGGCATCGGTACGCACCTTCTGATCCATCCCGTGTTGGCGGTTCGTCGCGAGCAGGGCCGCTTGCAAGAGATCGGTGCCGGCGCTTCGGAATCGATGATGCATATCGAGATCGATCGCCAGACCGCCGCTGACTTCGCCGACATTGCTGCCGTGATCGAAACCTCACTGCATGACGTGCGGGTGTGCGTGCAGGATTGGCAGGCCATGCGCGATGCTATGTCGCGCGCCTCCGAAGAGATGGCCACTCGTCCGCTTCCGGTGAACGGTGTGGCGCGTGCCGAAGCACAGGATTTCCTGCGCTGGGCCGCAGACAACCACTTCACCTTCCTTGGCTATCGCGAGTACCGCGTGGTGGATGAAGCAGGCAAGCGCATGCTGGCTCCCGTGGAAGGCAGTGGCCTTGGCCTGATGCGCCACAAGCCCATGCACCCGGCGCGCCCCGTGAGCGATTTTGCCGTGGGGCAGCAAACCGGCACCGAGCGCGATGTGCTGATCCTGACGAAGACGAATGCCCGTGCCACGGTGCATCGTCCGGGCTACATGGATTACATCGGCGTGTTGGTGTACGACGAGAACGGCGTGGCGGTTGCGGAGCAACGCTTCCTCGGCTTGTACACCTCGGGTGCCTACAACCGCCGGCCTTGGGAAATCCCGATGGTGCGCCGTCGCCATGACCAGATCATGGAGCGTTCGGGCCTGTCTGCCGGTAGCCATAGCGGCAAGGCCCTGCGCCACATTCTCGACACGTTGCCGCGCGATGAGTTGTTCCAGTCCTCGGGTGAAGAGTTGTTTGCCACGACGATGGGCGTGCTGGCGCTGCAGGAGCGCGCGCGCAGCCGTTTGTTCTTGCGTCGCGATCGCTACGGCCGCTTCTTTACCGCGTTGGTATACATCCCGCGTGACCGCTTCTCGGGTGAAGTGCGCAATCGCATTGAGGCGGTATTGCGCGAAGCGCTTGACGGTGAGCGCATCGACTCCAGTATCGCCATCGGTGAGTCGCCCTTGGCTCAGATGTATTTGGTCATTCGGCCCAAGGCAGGCTCAACTGTTCAGGCCGATGCTGCGGCCATCGAACAACGCATCGCGAGCATCGTTCGCAATTGGCACGACGGCCTGCGTGAAGCCTTGGTACGTACCCGCGGCGAAAGCGAAGGCCTGCGCTTGGCCCGCCGTTTCGCGCGCGGATTGCCGCCTGGCTACATCGATGCTGTGAGCCCCGAGGCAGCTGCGGAAGACCTGTCGCGCGCTGATCAATTGGCGAGTGAGAAAGACCTCGGCCTGTCCTTGTACGCCGCAGAAGACGGCCTGCGCTTCAAGGCACTGCGCCTTGATCGCATGATTGTTCTCTCCGATGCCTTGCCCATGCTCGAAAATCTGGGCCTGCGCATTCTCTCGGAACATCCGTTCGAGCTAAGCGCCGAGGGCCGCACCTATGCGGTGCAGGATTTCGTGGTGCAGCCGCAGCGCCCGCTCGGCGATCTGGCGGCAGTTCGCGCTTCGTTCGAGGAAGCCTTTGCCCGCGTGTGGTCGGGTGATGCCGAGAGCGACGGCTTCAATCGCCTCGTTTTGGGGGCTGGTTTGAGCTGGCGCCAAGTGGCCGTGTTGCGCGGCTACGCGAAGTATCTGCTGCAGACCGGCGTGCCGTTCTCCCAGACGTACATGGAAGAAACCCTGGTGCGCTACCCGATGGTGGCGCGCCTGTTGGTGGAACTGTTCGAGTCGCGCTTTGCGCCCGAGCGTGCAGAAGCGCAAGCCGCGCGCAGTGCATCGGTCGGTGAGTCTTTGAAGCGCGTGCTTTCCGGTTTGGCTGAAGCCGATCAGGTGGCTTTGGCTGGCGCGATTGACAGCGTGGCTGCGGCCTTGGGCGATGCGCGTGCTGTGCAAATGCCAGCGATTGAAGAAGCGATCGGCGTCGTGCTCGAGCGTGTGTCGAGCCTTGATGAGGACCGCATCTTGCGCAGCATGAAGGCCGTGATTCAGGCCACGCTGCGTACCAGCTTCCATCAAAAGAAGGGCGGCACACACCGCGACTACATCAGCTTCAAGTTCGACCCGTCGAAAGTGCCGGATCTGCCGAAGCCCCGTCCGTTTCGCGAAATCTTCGTGTACTCGCCGTGGGTCGAGGGCGTGCATCTGCGCTTCGGACCGGTGGCGCGTGGCGGCCTTCGTTGGTCCGACCGCCGCGAAGATTTCCGCACGGAAGTCTTGGGCTTGGTGAAAGCCCAGATGGTGAAAAACACGGTCATCGTGCCCGTGGGCTCGAAGGGTGGCTTCTTCCCGAAGCGCTCGCCCGTGGGTGGTGATCGCGATGCGGTTTTGGCCGAAGGCATCGCTAGCTACAAGCGCTTCATCAACGGCTTGCTCGACATCACCGACAACATCGTCAACGGTCAGATCGTTGCGCCAGTGGATGTCGTTCGCCACGACGGCGACGACCCGTACCTCGTGGTCGCTGCCGACAAGGGCACGGCCACCTTCTCCGACATTGCCAATGGCATTTCGGCTGAGCACGGCTTCTGGCTCGGCGATGCGTTTGCCTCGGGTGGTTCGGTGGGTTACGACCACAAGGGCATGGGCATCACCGCACGCGGTGGCTGGGAATCAGTGAAGCGTCACTTCCGCGCTTTGGGCCGCGATTGCCAGAGTGAGGATTTCACCTGTGTTGGCGTGGGTGATATGTCGGGTGACGTGTTCGGCAACGGCATGCTGCTTTCGAAGCACATTCGCTTGTTGGCCGCGTTTGATCACCGCCACATCTTCCTCGACCCCAATCCGGATTCCGCGCGCTCGTTCGTTGAACGTGATCGTCTGTTCAAGCTGCCGCGCTCCAGTTGGGATGACTACGACAAGGCGCTGATTTCGGCAGGTGGCGGCATTTATCCGCGTTCGGCCAAACACATTCCGGTTAGTGCGGAAGTGCGCGCTGCGCTTGGCATCGAAGGTGATGCGGAGCAAATGACCCCGGCGCAGTTGATGAACGCCATTTTGAAGGCGCCGATTGATCTGCTCTGGAACGGTGGCATCGGCACCTATGTGAAAGCGGCGACCGAGAGTCATGCCGATGCCGGTGATCGCGCCAATAACGGCTTGCGCGTCAACGGTGGAGAGCTTCGCTGCAAAGTGGTCGGCGAGGGTGGCAATCTGGGTATGACGCAAAAGGGCCGCATTGAGGCGGCACTAAACGGCGTTCTGCTGAACACTGACTTCATCGACAACTCCGCCGGCGTGGACACTTCCGATCACGAGGTGAACATCAAGATTCTGCTGGGTGGCGTGATGGCGCGCGGTGCGTTGACGCTGGAGCAGCGCAACGTGCTGCTGGCCGAAATGACGAATGAAGTCGGCGACCTCGTCCTGAAAGACAACTATCGCCAGAACCAAGCCATCAGCTTGATGGAACGCATGAGCGTGCCGCGCTTGGGCAGTTTCCAACACATGATCCGTACCCTCGAAACGCAGGGGTTGCTGGATCGCGCGATTGAGTTCCTTCCCTCGGACGCAGAGTTCAGCGACCGTCGTTCACGTGGTTTGGGCTTGACCCGCCCTGAGCTGTCGATCCTGCTCAGCTACGACAAGATCGTCATCTTCAACCAGTTGCTCGACAGCGACGTGCCGGAAGACGCCCACCTCTCGCGCGAGCTTCAGCGCTATTTCCCGAAGCCGTTGCAAGAGCGCTATACCGCCGACATGGAAACCCATCGCCTGCGTCGCGAGATTATCGCGACGGCAGTGACTAACTCGATGGTCAATCGCATGGGCGCAACCTTTGTCTTGCGTATGCAAGAAGACACCGGTGAGCAGCCGGCGCAGATTGCCAAGGCCTACTCGATTGCGCGCGAGATTCTCGACGCTCGTCAGTGGTGGTCGGCAGTGGACGCGGCCGATTTGAAGGTGTCGGAGCCAGCTCAGATCGATGCGCGGATGGCGATTTGGCAGTTGTGGCGCCAGTACACGCGCTGGATGCTGAATCAGCCCGGCGAGAATCTGCAGATCGCGGCAATGGTGGAACGCTACGCCGCGAAGATGGGCGAGCTTCGCCAGATTCTGCCGAAGGTGTTGCCTGCAGAGGCACGTGCGCAGGTCGAAACGAGCATTGAGGCCTGGAAGCGCCAGGGCTTTGCCGCGCCATTGGCGGCAGACTTCGCTGCGTTGCCCTTCCTCGCGTACGGCTTGGACATCGTGTCCATTGCGCTACAGCGCAACTTGCCGGTCGCCGATGTGGCTGCCGTGTACTTCTCGCTGTCCGATGCTCTGCACACCAAATGGCTGATGGACCAAGTGGAGCAACTCCCGGTCGAGGGTCGCTGGCACGCACAAGCGCGTGGTGCGTTGCGCGACGAATTGCAGCAGCAGCAGAGCGTGCTGGTGGGGCAGGTGCTCAACAGTGTGCCCGCAGGCAAGGCCGCGGCCGAGGCGGTGGGTGCGTGGTTGTCGCGCGATGACCAGACGCTGCGCTACACCTTGGCCATGTTTGCCGATATGCGGAATCTGCGTGGCATGGATTACGCCACTCTGTTGGTGGCAGTCCGTCGTTTGGGGCAGATTGCCGCCGCAGGCGCGCAGGCTGCGCAGCGCTGATGTCTGCACGCATCGCCTTCCTAGCCAGCCCAACGCCCGAGGCTGAGGCGGCACGGCTGGCCCTGGAGGCCGCGCATGGCCGTTGCGCCGCTGAGGACGCCGATACCTTGGTTGCCTTGGGCGGCGATGGCTTCATGTTGCAAACCCTGCATCGCCATGGCGCCTCGGGCGTGCCTGTCTTCGGAATGAAGTTGGGCACGGTGGGATTCCTGATGAATCAGTACCGGCCCGAAGGCTTGCTGGATCGCATCGAAAGGGCGCAGCGGACGGTGTTGCGTCCACTTGAGATGCGCGCTCTGACAGAAAGCGGCGCCACCATCAATTCATTGGCCTATAACGAAGTGTCCTTGCTGCGACAAACGCGGCAGACCGCGCACTTGCGTTTACGGGTCAATGGCCAGCAAAAGCTCGATGAGTTGGTGTGTGACGGCGTTTTGGTGGCGACACCCGCTGGATCGACCGCCTACAACTATTCGGCACATGGCCCGATTCTTCCCCTGGGCTCGGAGGTCGTAGCGATCACGCCGATTGCCGCGTTTCGCCCGCGACGTTGGCGCGGAGCGCTGTTGCGCTCAGATACCGAGATTGGCATTGATGTACTCGACCACTTCAAGCGCCCAGTCAGCGCCACAGCCGACTCGCACGAGGTGCGCAATGTGATTGAAGTGACCATTCGCGAATCGCGTAGCCAGACGGTCACGCTGCTATTTGATCCAGAGCATGATCTCGCCGATCGAATCTTGAACGAGCAGTTCGAAGCCTGATGCAGCCCCTCACCGTCGCCATCACTGCGCGCGCGCTGTTTGATCTGGAGGATGGGCACGCGCTTTTCGAGCGCGAAGGCTTGCAGGCATACGCCGATTTTCAGCGGGAGCGCGAGGATCAGCCTCTGGCGCCCGGCATTGCGTTTCCGTTGGTGCGAAAACTGCTCGCGCTGAATGCCTTGCTTCCCGATGGTGTTCCGCCGGTTGAAGTCATCCTGCTCTCGCGCAACTCGGCGGATACCGGTTTGCGCATTTTCAATGCGATTGAGCATTACGGCCTAGGTATTGTGCGGGCCGTGTTCACCAGTGGTGCCGATACACATCCGTACATCAAGCCTTTCGGTGCGCAGTTATTCTTGAGCGCGAATCCGGCTTCGGTGCGCAGCGCTTTGGAACATGGTGTGGCAGCAGCCACCATTTTGCCCACCGGCCGTCCGCCTGTGGATCGTCACCCGCAATTGCGCATCGCATTCGATGGCGATGCAGTGATTTTTGGCGATGAATCGGAGCGTGTGTCTCAGGAAGAAGGCTTGCAAGCCTTCCACGACCACGAGACGGAGCGTGCCGAAGAGCCGCTCTCCGGCGGACCATTTCGCGGATTTCTCTCAGCTCTGCATACGCTTCAGAAGGCACTGCCTGCGGACGACCCGCCTGTGCGCATTGCGCTTGTCACGGCGCGTTCTGCGCCCGCACATAAGCGCGTCATTCTCACCCTGCGAGAGTGGGGCATTCGCCTTGATGAGGCGCTCTTCCTGGGTGGGCGGCCGAAGGGGCCATTCCTCGACGCCTTTGGTGCCGATATCTTCTTCGATGATTCGATGCACAACATCGAAAGCGCGATGCAGCATGTGGCGGCTGGTCATGTGCCGCACGGTGTGTCCAACGAGTAACGAAAGGCGCGGCGAGTGAGCCCGAATCGCTAAGCCATCGCACTAGGTGTTGTCGGCTTTGCACGCGTGCCAAGCAGCAAAGCCAAGGCCAAGCCTGTGAGCACAGCCCCGCCAAGAAATGCGGCCATTCCGCCATGCCATTCCCAAAGGCCGGCGGCGATGAGCGCACCAAGCACGCCGCCTAAACCGGACGAAAAGCCATACATCATTCCTTGCCCGGCACTGGCTTCGTGTGCAGGGAAAAGACCGGCCATACGCTGCATTACGCAGGCATGGAACAGCGCAAATCCCAAAGCATGCGTTGCTTGAGCGGCAAGCATGATGGGTAGGGAGTGTGCGAGTAGGGCGGTGACGATCCAACGCAGCACCGTGATGCCCAAGCACAGGGCCATCAGTGGCTGCGTGCCGTATCGACGAATCAGGCGTGGCGCGTGCCAGAACAGAGCGATCTCAACCAATACGCCTAGCGCCCACAGACCACCAATGGCCAGCCCGCTATGGCCGTTGGCTTGCATGTGCAGCGTGTAAAACACATAGAACGCGCCAAAACTCGCTTGTGTGATGAGTGCAAGGAAGAGCAATGGTCGAACGCCGGCTCTCCGCCACAACGAGAGCAGCGCAGGTGCAGTCGCGCTGCCTGCGCTTCGCCTGCTGGGTTCGTTTCGATGCGGCCACGCTGCCCACAGCATCAGTACAAACCAGGGCAAAGAGGCATAGACGAACCACTGCTCGCCGTAGCGGTCGAGTAAGGCCCCGTAGGTGCCGGCTACCACCAGAAACCCTACTGAGCCCCAGACTCGCAAGCGCCCGTAGTGCTCGGGTTGGTCGGAAAGCGCGGACAGTGTCATTGCTTCGAACTGCGGCATCACGGCGTTGTAGAAGAAGCCGAAGAGCAACATCACCGCAAACAATTGCGGCACGGTGTGCACCACTCCGAAAACAGCAAAGGCCAATCCAGAGAGCGCACAGCCCGCCAGAAGCCAGCGGCCTGGAGTTGGGCTTTTTGCTACCGCACGCGACCATAACGGAGGCGCCACGATGCGCGACGCGTACCAAATGCCCAACATGCCGCCCGCCACGAGGCCGCTGAAACCCAAGTAGTCGACAAAGCGCGCCACGTAGGGCGTATAGGCCCCGAGCGCCGCATAGAAACAGAAGTAGAAGACGGCGTAGTGCCGGAGTGGTGTGCGCATGGCGCCTTAGAGTGTTGGGGCGTTGACGAGTGTGTCGCGCCAAACGCGCAAGGCGTGAAGTGCTTCCGTGTGGCCTGCGAGCTCTGCGCGATTCACCGCATCCGGCCATTCCGCATCGAATGCAGCCAAGGTTCCGTCCTTTCGCGGATCAGGCTCATTCCAGCGCGCCTGACGGAAGGCTTGCCATTCCGCGGATTGTGCAGGGTCAAGGCTCTCAGGCCAGTTTCGCGCCTGATAAAGGAAAAGCAGCGTCTTCAGTCGCGTGTCCTGAAGTTGCGGAGAAAAACGCGGCAGGCTGCTCGGGTCGGCTGTTCGGATTCGCGGGAACAAACGACGGTCGGCATCACCGAAAAAGCCGCCGTACAAGTCACCATCGGCCTCGCTCGGGCCGTAGTCACGTTCTTCGGAAAAGAGTGCAGCGCAGCGGGCGATAAAGTGCGGGTTGGCGGCAAGCCAACCGGCGCGTTCGTGGGCAAGCGACGGGTCGAGATTCAAGCACTCAAGTTCATTGGGTCGCACGTGCGCCAAGGGCAGCAACGCGGGGCAACGATTGGTGTGTATCTCTTTGAGCGGCAGACGTTGCGCACCCTCAGGCAACTGCGCCCTCGGTGTGTAGAGCCGCGCCTTGAGCGCTTCGTCATCAAGCGAAATGAATAAAGCGGGATCGGTGCCCAGATCGTAGGCAATGACTCGCGTTGAAATCACCGGATGCAGTGCAATGGGGGCAACCAGCGCCGCGTGGCGCTGCTCTGCCGGAAAGCGCCCGGAGACATGCAGAAGCGGCGTATGGGCCACCAGATCACACAGACCACGCACGGTTTTCTTGTCGCGCAGCTTCAGCACATAGTCCCAGAAGCGGGGCTGGGCGTCTTTCAGCTTCCGAGCCAGCGCGATCAGTGCGCGCACGTCACTCAGAGCTTCATGCGCCATGCCCTCGCGCGCGGCGTTGGCGTTGGCCAGGTCCTCGAGCTTGAAGCTGGCATGACCATCCTCGCGCAGCGGCCATTCAAGGCCTTCTGGCCGCAAAGCGCGCGCAAGGCGCAGCACATCAAGAAGATCCCAACGGCTGTTGCCATTGCGCCATTCGCGCTCATACGCGTCGTAGAAATTGCGATAAAGCCCGAAGCGAATGAACTCGTCATCGAATCGTAGGCTGTTGTAGCCCACGGAGCAGGTGCCAGGTTCGGCCATCCAATCATGGATGCGGGCAAAGAACTCGGCCTCGATCAGGCCTTCTGCCTTAGCCCGTTGAGGCGTAATGCCCGTGATGGCTGTCGCGATGGGCGAGGGCAGCAGATCGTCGGCAGGCTGGCAGAACAGCGAGATCGGTGCCTCGATTTCGCGGAGGTCGTCATCGGTACGAATCGCCGCAAACTGCGCGATGCGGCTGCGGCGCGGGTCGCGGCCAAACGTCTCGAGGTCGTACCAGAGGAAACTCACGGCAGCGGTGTCATCCATTGCTCGGTCAGAGGAGGCAGTTCCGCCTTGATTCTCGCATCCAGCTGCGCGAAATCGACTTGCGAGACATCATCGAGCCCTCGCGTCGCATCAGCCAGTAGTTGCCGCTGCCATACCCCTCGCTCGAAGGCCACGGCATAAGGCGTCCGGGTAAAGCTGACCATCGAGTAGCGCGGTACGAAATGCCCCGCATGGCGATCAGCGAGCAGCAACTCGAGCGCACGCTGTCGACGCCAATCGGGGTTATCCACCGAGTCGCGCATCTCGATGAAGTTTTCCAAGGCCATGGCCTGAATCGCTTCGGCGTTCGGCTTGCGCTCGGCCTCGAATGCAGCGAAGGCGTCGCGTGAGTCAGCATGTTCAAACATCAGGCGATCAAGCGCCGCACAATCTTCGAAGGCGCAGTTCATGCCTTGGCCATGGAAAGGCACCATGGCGTGCGCAGCGTCGCCGAGGAGTACCGCACGACCGTCCAAGTGCCAGCGCTGAAGGCGAAGTGTGGCGAGTCCGCTGGTGGGGTGATCGGTCCAATCCTTCGCAAGCCCCGGCATCAGTGCCAGAGCATCAGCAAACTCGGCTTCAAAAAAAGCCTGCGCAGAGTGTGTGTCGCTCAATGCTTCAAAGTTCGGAAGCTCGCCGCCTTTCCGCAGAAACAGCGTGGCGGTGAATGTGCCCTCGGTATTGGGAAGCGCAATCAGCATGTAGCCGCCACGCGGCCAGATGTGCAAGGCATCGCGAGCAATGCGAAATCCACCATCGGCATCGGGTGGGATTTCCAGCTCTTTGTAGCCGTGCCCAAGAACCTCCACACCTTGGTGCAGATCGATCACGCGCTGCATCGCGACGCGAACGGCGCTGCCCGCACCGTCGGCACCAATCAATTGATCGAAGTCGATGCTGCGCGCGGTGCGGTCATGGTCGTTGATCAGCTCTGCACGCTTCGAAGAAAAATCAACGGCGCCCAAGCGCTGGTTGAAGTGTATTCTCGCGCCCGCCGCTTCTGCAGCATCGAGAAGAAGCATGTTGAGTCGCCCGCGATGGACCGACCAGATCACCTCGCGTTCGTTGCGACCATAGGGCTGAAAATTGATCTGGCCTTCCCGCGGGTGAACCATGCGGCCGCGCATTTCCACTGCTTGCTTCAGCATGGCTTCGCCTAAACCAGCCTCGTGCAGCACGGCTAGTCCACGAGCGGCTAACGCAAGATTGATGGAGCGACCGCCCTCATAACCCTTTACGCGAGGATCGGGGCGTCGCTCAAAAACGTTGACTTCATGCCCTCTGCGCGCCAGCAGGCAGGCCAAGAGCGGGCCGGCCAAGCCGCCGCCCATCAGCGTAATTGCACGCCTCACGTGTTGAACCCAGTGTCACATTGCTTCTTCAAGTGCTTGCCCAGTCCCGAATGCCGCGCACAGCGGCAAGTACGTCAGTGTGGCGGTTATAGAGCGGAGCAGGGCTGATGCGAATCACATCGGGTTCGCGCCAATCACCCAATACGCCATTGTCGGCAAGGTATTCAAACAGTGCGCGCCCGCGTTCGCGCCCACCGATCACGCGCAGCGATAGCTGGCAGCCGCGTTGTGTGGGCTCGGCTGGCGTAAGGATCTCGATGACGCCTTCGAGATGCTTGCGCACCAAGCTTTCGAGATAGCCCGTCAGCTCCAAGGACTTCGCGCGCAAGGCCGGCATCGTGGCGGCGTCAAACAACTCGAGTGATGCGCGAATGGATGCCATCGCCAGAATCGGCGGATTGCTTTGCTGCCATCCTTCGGCGCCATCGGCAGGATCAAATTCCGGTGCCATCAGAAAGCGTGTCTCGGCGCGGTGTCCCCACCAGCCCGCAAGTCGCGGCAGATCAGGCCGGCGCGCATGGAGTTCATGCACGAATGCGCCTGCCACGGCGCCTGGTCCACTGTTGAGGTACTTGTAGGTGCACCAGGCCGCAAAATCGGCGCCGCTGTCGTGCAGGGCCAAGGGCAAGTTGCCCACGGCATGCGCCAGATCGAACCCCACCATGCAGCCCTTCGCGTGCGCCATCTTGGTGATTGCGGCGAGGTCGAAGGCCTGCCCGGTGCGGTACTGCACGCCCGGCCAAAGCACCAAGGCAATTCGGTGGCCGTGCTCTTCCAGCACCCGTTCGATGGCAGCCATTGAAATGGTTCCGCCAGGGCCATCTGGCTGCAGTTCAATCAGATCAGTCTCGAGATCGAACCCATGAAACTGCACCTGCGAGGCCGTGGCGTGGCGATCGGAGGGAAAAGAGCCCGCTTCAATCAGGATGGCCGGGCGTTCTTTCGTGGGGCGATAGAAGCTCGCCATCAGCAAATGCAGATTTACGGTCAGCGAGTTCATCACCACAACCTCGCTCGGCAACGCGCCCACAACGCGAGCCATCGAGTCGCGTAAAGCAGACTGGTAGTGCATCCAAGGGCGTTCGCCGCAGAAGTGGCCCTCCACTGCATTCGTGGCCCAGGCGTTCAATTCTTCTGCGATGGCGCGCTGGGCACCGCGCGGCTGAAGGCCAAGCGAGTTGCCGCAGAAGTAATGCATGTCTTGGCCGCGATGCGTGGGGATCAAGAACTCGCTGCGGAAACGCGCCAACGGGTCGGCGGCATCACGGGCGAGCGCGAACGCATCAAGGTCGAGCGAAAGGTCCATGGGTTACCCGTGGGAAAAGGAAAACGAAGAAAGCTCGTTCGGGTCTGCGCGCCTCAGCGCGCCAACCAAGCTGCAAATGCAAAGTAGAGAGGAATGCCGAGAGCCAGATTGAAAGGGAAGGTGATTCCGAGCGCAGCAGTGATGCAGCGCCCTGCGTTGGCTTCCGGGAGAGAGGCGCGTACCGAAGCGGGTGCCGCAATGTAGGAGGCACTGGCGGTCATCGTGCCGAACACCGCCGCGCCGGCAGGAGAAAGGCCTGCCCAAAAACCGAGCGCTGTACCCAAGATGCCGTGTGCGAGAGGCATGAGTGTTGCGTAGGTCACCAAACGAAGCGCGCCCTTGCCCAAGTGCCGCAACTGCCCTGCAGCGACCATGCCCATGTCCAGCATGAAGAGCATCAGCATGCCTTGGAACAACTGCCCATACATCTGATCGACGGCAGCCGTTCCCTTCTTTCCGGCAATGGCGCCAATCACCATGCCGCCAATCAACAACAGCGCGCCCTTGCCCACCAACACCCCGCCAACGCTGTGCCATTGCAGTCCTTCGCCACGCTTCGCCAAGGTCATGCCCAGCAGAATCGCGGGAATCTCCAGAGCCACGACCAAGGCCACGATCACGCCCTCCGGCGTCTCGCCGCTGCGCTCGGCGAATTGCTGCGCAGCGATGAAGGTGACGGCAGAAACCGAACCAAAGTGCGCGGCAATAGCGCCGGCTTCAATGCGGTTGTCGCGCAACCAAATTCGCGCCAAGGCATAGGCGGAAGCGCAAGTCACCACGCCCGCCACCACCGTGACCACCAAGAGCAGTGCCACTTCGTTCACCGATGTGGCTCGAAGTGCAACACCGCCCTTCAAGCCGATGGCCATCAGCAGGAAAATCGAAAGATACGATTGAATGGACGGCGGGATCGACAAATCGCTGCGCAGTGCGCGAGCCACGATGCCCAGAACAAAGGCCAATACGACAGGCGAAAGCAGGTTGCTGGTCAGCAGTTCCGGCGAAAGGGTCATGCGGTGGGCTCCGTGTAGCGTTCAGGCGCAGGATTCAGGTGGCCGCACTGCTGGCAACGTCGGTGCGCCAACGAGCCATAGTAGCGATCGAAGACCGAAGCAAACTGCGTTTCGATGTTGTCGAGCAAGAAGAACTCCTCGTAAACCATGTGATTGCACGCAGTGCAGTACCAACGCAGGCCATCTAGCTCAGTGGGTAATCTTTTCCGCTCGATCACCAGGCCAACGGAGCCTGCCATGCGTTGTGGAGAGTGCGGAACACGCGGCGGCAGATAGAAGCATTCGCCCGCGCCGATCCTAATGTCGCGCACGGCGCCAGCTTCTTGAACACGAAGAACCATCTCGCCTTCCAGCTGATGAAACCATTCCGGACCGTCTTCGATATGGAAATCGTCGCGTTCGTTGGGGCCGCCCACAATCATCACGATGTAGTCGCCATTGACGATGCACTTGTTACCCACGGGCGGCTTGAGCAAGTGTCGATGTTCATCGACCCAAGCCGCTAGGTTGAAGGGCTTACCCAGCATGTCGCTCGATTCCCCGGTGCTTGCTCGTGCTCATTCTTGATCTCTGGCCCGATTCGCGTGAGCAATCGCCTGCGCATAGGTAGGCTCAAGTGCCGCGGTGTTGGGCACATCCATTCCAAGTTCGCGCACGCGACCGTCGTGCAGGCTGTAGACCCAGCCATGCACCGTGAGTGTTTGGCCGCGGGCCCAGGCGTCCTGCACGATGGTGGTCAGGCAAACATTGCGTGTTTGCTCGATAACGTTCAGTTCGCACAAACGCGCATGACGAAGCGATTCCAGTTCACAACTGGCCAAGCTCGTCGCGTGTTTGTCGGCGACATCGCCCACATGTCGGAGCCAGTTGTCGGCCAAGCCCAAGCGCTGGCCCGTGAGTGCGGCATGCACACCGCCACAACCGTAGTGACCGACCACCAAGATGCATCGCACCTTCAGAACGTCGACGGCGAACTGCACCACAGAGAGGCAATTCAGGTCGGTGTGAACCACCACATTGGCGATATTGCGGTGAACGAATACTTCGCCCGGTAGCAAGCCGCAGATCTGGTTGGCGGGCACACGCGAGTCGGAGCAGCCGATCCACAGGTACTGCGGCGCCTGCTGCCTCGATAGGCGCTTGAAGAACTCCGGATCCTCGGCTTTGACCTTGGCGGCCCACTCGCGATTGCTCTTGATCAGATGGCCAGGCATACGTTCCTCTGTGTGGCAACGGATGGCGCCGTCTTAGGCTCGAAGCGTAGCCGTTTGCCCCGCCGAAGGGACAGGTCAAAGCGCCGGGGGAACCGCCTGCGCCTCGTGATACTCGAATCCCAAATCGCGCTCGCCAATGCGCGCGAGGCGTGCGCCCACCGCGGCGCCAGGGCCTTTGCGATTCAGGAAGTACAGAGTGACCACAGCACCCAAATGCAGGTCGAACCCGGCGGGTGAGAGCAGGGCGCAGCCACCCTCGGAAACGTCAAGGACCGCCGCTCGCCAACCGCGATCGGGGCGCGCGATCAGGACTTCCGCAGCAAAAAACAGTCGCTCCTTTTCCCGACGATTCTTGGCATCCATGGCCTGTGCTTCCGTAGTCATTGCTTAGTCGTGTCTTGCGTTGTTCAACGGTTGGGTACTTCGAGCGCACGCATCATTTGGGGAACGAGGTCTTCGTCGTACTCGCCTTCTGGCGGATTCAGGTCATCGAGCGTCAGGCCCCAACCCTCGGCGTCGTCATCATCCAAGCCATCAAGGGCTCGAAACTCGGCATCCATCAATGCGGCTCGGGCGGTGTCTTCGCAGTCGTACACCAGCACTTGGCCGTCGCAGTCGAGTACTTCGGAAACGCCGGACTCGCGCACCTGCAAGCGCGCCCACACGATCATGTTCGCCGGGCAAGCTACCCACCACTCGGTGGTTTCAACGGGGCTGCGCTCGTCTTCTTCGGGGTTGAATTCTGGGTCGTTCATGGGTTCTCCCACTGAGGAAACGCGCACTACTGTCGCACTGAGATGAGAACGGCGCTGGCCGCGATGGCCAAGGCCGCCAGCCACCCGCTAAGCATGGCCCAAAAACCAAAGAAGCCCATATCGCGATCAGCATAGGCGGTATAGCCACGGCGCATCAGCCAGCCGCTGTAGCCCCACTGGCCATCCTCGGTGCCCTCAGCGAACAGCCATCCGCGGTCGCGGTGATGGCGGTGCGCCAGTAAGCGGAACCCGATATGTGCCGGGCCGGCTGAGCCAGCCAAGCCCAACATCAGGAAGAGCCAGAAATCGAACATCAGAACGTCGCCAGACCCGGCGCGCGCGGGTAGGGGATGGCGTCGCGGATGTTCGACAGGCCACAGGTATAGACCACGAGGCGCTCGAAGCCGAGGCCAAAGCCGGCGTGCGGCACGCTGCCATAGCGGCGGAAATCGCGGTACCACTCGTAGTGGGCCGGATCGAGGCCGAATTGGCGCATGCGGGTGTCGAGCACGTCGAGGCGCTCTTCGCGCTGGCTGCCGCCGATGATTTCGCCGATGCCGGGGGCCAGCACGTCCATTGCCGCGACGGTCTTTCCGTCGTCGTTGATGCGCATGTAGAAGGCCTTGATCTGCTCGGGGTAGTTCATCACCACCACCGGGCGACCGACGTGCGTTTCGGTCAGCCAACGTTCGTGTTCGGTCTGCAGGTCGAGACCCCATTCCACCGGGTACTCGAACTTGTGCGGCGCCTTCTTCAGAAGCTCGATGGCCTCCGAATAATCGATGCGTTCGAACGGCTGGTCGATGCAGGCCTGCAGGCGCGTGATCGCGTCTTTTTGCACGCGCTCAGCGATAAAAGCTATGTCGTCGCCGCGTTCTTCAAGCACCGCGCGGAACACATACTTCAAGAAACGCTCGGCCAAATTGGCATCGTCATTGAGGTTCGCGAATGCAACCTCGGGCTCGATCATCCAGAACTCGGCCAGATGGCGCGCCGTGTTCGAGTTTTCAGCGCGGAAGGTCGGGCCGAAGGTGTAGACCTTGGAAAGCGCGAGGCAATAGGCCTCAACGTTGAGTTGGCCCGAAACGGTCAGGAATGCTTCTTTGCCGAAGAAGTCGCGCGAGAAGTCTATGCTTCCATCGGCCTTCTTCGGCGGGTTCATCATGTCGAGCGTCGAGATGCGGAACATCTGCCCCGCGCCTTCCGCGTCGGAGGTCGAGATGATCGGCGTGTTGACCCAGAAGAAGCCTTCTTCATGGAAGAAACGGTGGATCGCCTGTGCCAAGCAGTGGCGGATGCGGGTGACGGCACCGAACAGATTCGTGCGCGGGCGAAGGTGCGCCACTTCGCGCAGGAACTCGAGCGAATGCGCCTTGGGCTGGATCGGATAGGTTTCCGGATCATCCACCCAGCCCACGACCTCGACCTTCGAGGCCTGAATCTCGAAGCTCTGGCCCTGGCCCTGCGAGGACACGAGCGTGCCTGTCGCGATCACCGAGCAGCCCGCGCTCAAGCGGCTGACTTCGCTGCTGTAGTTGGCCAAATCGCCGGTGCAGACCAGCTGGATCGGCGCGAAGCAGGAGCCGTCCGACACATTCACGAAGCTCAAGCCTGCTTTGGAGTCGCGGCGCGTGCGCACCCAACCCTGAACAGTGACGGTGCTGCCGCTGGCCGGTGAGCCGGCGAGGGCTTCTTTGATGCTGATAACGCTCATGATCTGGGCCTCAGGGCTTGATGTGCGGGCAAGCCGCATCCATAGAGAGGGTCGCGAGGATACCGTGCGCGTCCGGTTCACGCAGCCTTTCGCTAGACTGGCGCCCTGTTTTGGAGAGTTGCAGCCATGCCCATCACCCTCACCGAATCCGCCGCAGAGCGGGCGCGGCAGTACATCGAAAGCCAGCCGGGCAGCCCGGGCCTGCGTTTCGGCGTTCGCAAGAGCGGCTGCTCGGGGTTTGCCTACGTGGTGGATGTGGCCAGCGAACGTCGCGACGACGACCAAGTGTTCGAGCAGTTCGGCGTGCCTGTACTGGTTGATCAGGCCAGCCTGCCGCACGTTGAAGGTACCGAGATCGATTTCGTGCGGCGTGGCTTGAATCAGGAGTTCGTCTTCCGCAACCCGCAAATGAAGGGCGAGTGCGGCTGCGGCGAAAGCTTTACCACCCGCGACGATCTGCCGGACTGACGACGGTCTTCCAGCGGCACCCAAAAAAACGGCGCCCTGAGGCGCCGTTTTTCGTTGAGTGCACTGGCGGGTGCTTAGCGGAAGCCAGCGATGGTCGCGCGGGTGTTGTTCAACACGCGAGCATTGTCGTTCCGGTTGGTTGTGCCCATGGTCACGCCGCCATAGGTCTTGAGCGGGCTGGACCAGTAGTTGATGCGCGGGCAGCTCGGCGAGCAGTTGTAAGCCATGATCGTGCGCCATGCCTTGTTGGGCGCCTGATAACCGTGGCCATAGGCGTAGGGCGTGTTGGTCGGATCATTCGTTGGGTCGTGACGCGCCGACTGCAGGTGCCCGATTTCATGCGCAAACGAGTAGTAGCCCGTGGCGCAGCCCTGATGGACCGCTGCGAAGGCGGTCGAGGCGGTGGCACCGATCGCTGAAGCAAGGCCACAGGAGCTCGCGTTGTTTATCACCAGTACCGCTACATCGGCTGTATTGGTGGTGCGCAGGCTGTGAATGTTGTCCATGTAGCCGTCGGTCGTGCCGCGGAAGCGAGCAAGGTCGGTATCAAAGGTGCTCGATTCGACGTAGGACGTGGTGTAGAGGCCCGCCAACTGCACGCTGATCTGCACACCGCTGTTTGTATAGCCCGTATTGGACTCAGCAATAGCTAGGTTAATCAGTCCAGTGATATCACCGCTGGCGGTGGCGGCCGCATTGGTGGCTACGACCATGACCCGGATGACGGTGTTGGCCTTGGTCGGAATGGCCAGCGGGGCGGTCGAGGCGTCTGCGCCGTAGCCGAAGCGGTCCTCGCGGGGTTCAGCTGACCAGCCCCAGCGTGGGGCGCGGAAGCCGAGGGGGCGATCTGCTGGACTCAAGCTGCCTGATGGGTGGCTGGCCGGATGCTCGGAGGGCATCAAGGCTTCGTTGACCTTGACCACCACATGCTGGCCATCATGCAAAGGAAGGACGCGATAAAGCTGGCCCTCCACACGGATGCTTCCGGTGATCTTGTTGCCATTGCGAACCAGAATCGCGCTATTGGCCGGGTCGTCAGCGATTTCGTTCGAAGCACTCTTGAGCTCGGCCGTGTCGGTGACCAAGCCTTCCCAGATTTCAATGCCATCGGTTTGGGTGCGGCTGCGCAAGCGCATTGCTTCCACGCGCACGCCGTGGCCAAGATCGAGATCAATCAGGTTCTTGGCCGAAAGCGCGACGTCCCCTCGTTTGGCCAGCCCATCCCCTAGGCTGATCAATTGAACGTCGGCGGTCGTCGGGTCGCGGACGATGGCCTGATAGGCGGCGTCCTGCGTGACGGGCGCGGCCTGAGCGGCTGCGGAAAGAGCGAGCAAAATGGCACCGGCAAGCCAGTGCGTGCGGTTCTTGGACAACATTGGATGTCTCCCCTGGACTGGGCGCCCCGCCGGAACTGGGGGGATGGAGCGCCACAGCCGATTGAGAAAGTTCCCCAGACCGGCTCCCTGAGGTACCAATTACGCCGGCGTGAAGGCCGTGTCAACGTCTGTTGAAGGACTTGTGATGATGGTGGGTCTAGGCGTGCACTGGGTCCGTTCCGAAAAGCGAGACGCAGCTTGCTCGCAAGCCCTTGTTGCCGTTATAGTTGTGAGCTGCCTTCGGGCAGACCTTGCCCCACGACGCCGTCGGGGGCTGACCGGCCTTCAAGGCCGCCATCCGTAAGGAACAATCCATGCGTCATTATGAAATCGTGTTCATGGTCCATCCGGA
The DNA here is from genome assembly GCA_027483045.1 of Lysobacteraceae bacterium. Classification (GTDB taxonomy): domain Bacteria; phylum Pseudomonadota; class Gammaproteobacteria; order Xanthomonadales; family Xanthomonadaceae; genus Silanimonas. Next base: position 1,651 of record JAIXVL010000213.1, on the reverse strand, counting down.
CCAGAGCGAGCAGGTTCCGGCAATGATCGAGCGCTACAAAGCGTCGATCGAAGCTGCCGGCGGTACGCTGCATCGTCTCGAAGATTGGGGCCGTCGCCAGCTGGCGTACCCGATCAACAACTTGGTCAAGGCCCACTACGCGATGTTGAACATCGAGTGCGGCCAAGCCACCCTCAGCGAGCTCGTCGACAGCTTCCGCTTCAACGACGCCGTGCTGCGCCACCTCGTGATTGCCCGTGACGAAGCAGTGACCGACCAGTCGCCTATTCTGAAGAGCAAGGACGAGAAGGGCGAGCGTGGTGAGCGCCGTCGCCGCGACGAAGAAATCGACGGCTTGAACGACATCGACAACTCTGAGGCCGCCTAATGAAGCCCAAGTCCAAGACAAAGCCTAAGGGCAACGCTGCTGCGTCGAAGTTCTTCCGTCGCCGCAAGTTCTGCAAGTTCACCGCGGATGGCGTGACTGAGATCGACTACAAGGATCTCAACACCCTGCGCCAGTACCTGACCGAGACCGGCAAGATCGTGCCGGCCCGCATCACCGGTACCAAGGCGAAGTTCCAGCGCCAGTTGGCCGCCGCCGTCAAGCGCGCGCGCTTCCTGAGCTTGCTGCCGTACAGCGACAGCCACCGCAATTGAGATGCCGGCGTTGCCGCTCAGCGGTAACGCCCATCTTTCTAAACGTCCCAACGGACAGCATTCGCTGCGGGCCTAAGGCCCGCTAACGTGAGGAGTAACATCATGGAACTGATCCTTCTTCAGAAGGTGACCAATCTCGGTGGTTTGGGTGACAAAGTCCGCGTCAAGCCGGGCTATGGCCGCAACTACCTGATCCCCTACGGCAAGGCCGTGCCGGCAACGGCCGCCAACCTGGCTTCGTTCGAAGCCAAGCGCGCCGAGTACGAAGCGAAGGCCAAGGCATTGCTTGCCGACGCTGAAGCCCGCAAGGCGAAGTACGAGGGCGTCGCTGTGACGATCTCGGCCAATGCCTCGCCGGAAGGCAAGCTGTACGGCTCGGTGACCTCGCGCGACGTCGCAGAGGCCCTGACGGCTGCTGGCCACGCCACGGCGAAGTCGGAAGTGATTCTGGCCGGCCCGATTCGTGCGCTCGGCGAGTACGACGTGACGCTGCACCTGCACGCCGATGCCGATGCTGTTGTGAAGGTGACGGTGAAGGCGGAAGCCTGATCCACGCCAACGCGACATGCGCAAAGAGAACGGGCGCTTCGGCGCCCGTTTTCGTTTCTGTGCCTGATGGTGGCGGTTTGCTCGTCTCAGTCCGTGAGATGTGCACCGGATATCCACAGGCTTGTCTGCAACGCTTACCTTCCGTTCCAGCCTACGCTGCACGGCCGACTTGCCTGGTTCACTGAGCGCTCCTGATGGCTGCCCGACTTCCCGCACGATCCGCTCCCGACCCGCGCATGGAAGCCCTGCGTGTGCCGCCGCATTCGATGGACGCGGAGCAGGCCGTGTTGGGTGGCTTGATGCTCGACCCGCAGGCGCTGGAAAAGATCATGGACGTGCTGGCGTACACGGATTTCTATCGCCGTGACCATCAGCTCATCTACAAAGCGATCAACGAACTCTCCGAGAAGAACAAACCCTTCGATGCGGTAACCTTGGGTGAGTGGTTCGAGGCGCACTCGCT
>JAIXVL010000309.1 GCA_027483045.1 Lysobacteraceae bacterium | reverse complement strand
CGCCAGTACATCGCGGGCAATGGCCAGCGCGTGGCGATCATCTTCGGCGTAATGGTCGGCCACGCCCGAGATGCGCGTGTGCACGTCGGCGCCGCCCAAGGCCTCGGCATCAACCACTTCGCCGGTCGCGGCTTTCACCAGCGGCGGACCGCCAAGGAAGATCGTGCCTTGCTCTTTGACGATGATCGACTCGTCGCACATGGCCGGCACATACGCGCCGCCTGCGGTGCAACTGCCCATCACCACGGCGATCTGCGGAATGTTCTGTGCCGAGAGGCGTGCTTGGTTGTAGAAGATGCGACCGAAGTGCTCGCGGTCGGGAAACACCTCGTCTTGCAAGGGCAGGAACGCACCGCCTGAATCCACTAGGTACACGCAGGGCAGGCGATTCTCGAGCGCGACTTCCTGCGCTCGTAGATGCTTCTTCACCGTCATCGGGAAGTAGGTGCCACCCTTCACCGTGGCGTCGTTGGCCACGACCAACACTTGTTGGCCGTGTACGTTGCCAATGCCGCAGATCATTCCCGCTGCGGGCGCGGCATGGTCGTACATACCCTCGGCGGCGAGCGGCGCAATTTCGAGGAAAGGCGAGCCCGGATCGAGCAGGGCTTCGATGCGTTCGCGCGGCAAGAGCTTGCCGCGCTCGAGATGCTTGGCGCGGGCTTTCTCTCCGCCGCCCTCCGCTGCGCGAGCAAGGCGCGCTTCAAGATCAGCCACCAAAGCCTTCAAATGCTGGGCATTGGCAAGGAACTCGGGGGAGCGCGGGTCAATCTGGCTGGTCAGCAGGGGCATGGCGAAACCTCGAAAACCGAGGCGCGATGGTAGCGGCTTCCCGCAGGAAGCGACCACTCAGCCGTACCGCTCCAGTATCTGAGGGGCGAGTTGCCGCAGCGGTCGCGCGAACAGCTCGAATGCCGCGCGGCGTGCGGCAGGCATGAAATGGGGATTCGCGGCTGTGTATTCCAAGAAGGGTTCGCCGCCACGATTGCGCTTGAACTCGCCGGCACCGGAGCTGTAGTGCAGCCTCAAGCCCCGGTCACGCGCGGCGCGCAGAAGGCCGGCCATCAAGCGTCGATACACCCCCAGTTCTGCAGGCACATCGCTGGCGTAGCCAATCAAGGGCGTGGTCAGCCAGCCATGGCGGGCGTACAGGCCCAGCACGCCAACGATGCGGCCTTTCCAGCGCAGTCCATGCAACTCAAGTGGATCGCTCTTCTTCAAACAGCGCTCGAAAAAGGCCGGAGTGAAGTCGGGGTTCAGCGCGGAGTGTTTGTCGATAAACAGCGTTCGGAAGCAGGCGCGCAGCTCAGCAAGGTCAGTGTCGCGAAGTTCGCTGGGCCTCAGCCACTGCACCGCGCCATCGTCGAGCAGGCGCTGGTCTTTGCGAACGTGATTGCGCTTCCACAAGCCAGAGTCGCTCGGGTCGCAAAGGTAAATGCGTCGCGCAGGAAGCATGACCCAGCCGGAGTTCTGCAGAGTCTTGAACAGCGCTGGGTCAACTTCGACACACTGGTTTCGCCACAGCAGAAGTCGTTCGCCTGCGAACAGGCTCGCCTCATTCGAGACTGCCCCCGCAAGGGCGGAAAGATGAGGATCATGCAGCTGTGTGGAAAACAGCGCGTTGTCGATCCATGCGGCACGATGCATGCCTGCAGCGGCCATCAAGGCGCCTGCTGACGCACGCAAAGGCAAGCCCATCGGGCGGGCCGCACGACGCTTAGGACCGGAGAGCGCGCGAAGCGCCTCTTCCAGCGCGTAGTCACACCACGCGGCCTGCGCACCGCAGACATAGCTGTTGCTTCGCGCTGTCGGGCCATCGAGTAGTAGCGGAACACTCACGCCCGCCACGCTCAAACGCTTGACCTGCGCATCCACATTCGCGACCCAGTGGGTGGCTTGTCCTTGCGCAGCGGCATCCAACCACGTGGATGCCGCCACGGCTTCACAGGGATTGGTGCGAATGTGCGTCGGCTCAGCGAGCGCGTTCGTAGACATGTACGCCGCCATAGATCGCCGAGCGGTCAGTGGCATAAAGCGCCTTGTTGCGCGCGCGATCTGTGCGCCACTGCGACATCAGTTCGGCGGGCAAGCGACCTTCCAGAATCGACTCCGTGCCGCCGGTCCGGAACAGCACGCGCGCATCAGCACGCGCCGTGCGAGTCACTTCCGTCCAAAGAGCTTCCAGTTGCGCATCGTCCATCCAATCCTGTGCATCAAGGAAAACGAAAGCGTCCATCGAACCGCTGGCGCGGCTCTTCAGGAACTCAGTGAGCGTGGTGTGGTGCGGATGGATGCGACCTGCGCGATCTCGAATGCTGCTGTAGTGAGCAGGCTGCAGGTACATCGGAAGCTGCTCGGGCTTATTCGTGTCGTAGCGACGCGCAAAGGCCTGAGCGGCGAAGCAGTTGCTCTCGTAGGGGAAGTCGCAAGCCAGATGGCGCATGCGCTCTTCGAACAGGCCGGAAAGCTCACGGCCTTCTGCGGCCGCATCCGCCTTCAGCGCATCAAATTGCGCAGGAGGGATGCCTAAGCTGTAGACCGCCGCAGGCTGACGGCACAGGAAGCGCAGGAGACGCGTCTTGAACAGCGGCGCCACATGGGTGGCAAACAGCGCCTGCTGTTCTTCCATCGTGCGGGCAGTGGTCATGGCGCCCAGATTTCCGCCCAATCGCTTCGCCAGCCAGTGCGACAAGCCGATGAACTGGCCCAGCAAACCGTGCCGGTAGGCGTGGCGGCAGAACATGGTGTATCGCGGACGACCGCGCCAGTCGCGGGTCTCCCAGTAGTTCCGCGCGCGCTCTGGCAGATGCGGGCGCAGGTACTGGAGATAGCGCGCGGCGTTTTCTTTCTTGTCGGCATCGCCGAGGAAGGCCAATACGTCGGCGTTGTTGGGAAGGCGTTGGAACGCGGCGCGCTTCAACTCCAGCATCGCCAGATGCGCTTCGTTCAAGTCCACGACGTGGATGGCGGCAGGGTCGGCAGAGAGATAGGCCAGTGCATTGCAACCGCCTGAAGAGATGCAGAGCACCTCCGCTCCGGGCCGAAGCGCAAGCCCCTCGAGATCGGTGCGCGGGTCTTCCCAAATCTGCGCGTACACCAAGCGGTTGAACCAGTGCGCGAAGAGGTGGTCGGCCCAGGACTTGCTGCCGGCGGTGGTGGAGTTTAGTACTGCGGTGTCAATCAGAGTCTTCGTGGACACGCCTGCGCCTCGGATGTGCTGGGCGGTGCTGTCGCAGCTCCGCCATGTGTGCGCAGTAAAGCCGTCATCCATGACGGCTCCGAGTCAAAACGTGCAGAAACAGTCGCGCAAAAAAAAACCGCCGGGAAAACCCGGCGGTTTTTCGCAGAAACTGAGGCCAGAATTACTGGGCCGGAGCTTCTTCAGCAGCCGGCGCTTCGGCCGGAGCGGCAGCGGCGTCAGCCGGAGCAGCAGCAGCGTCGGTGGCAGCAGCGTCAGCAGCCGGGGCCATCGCGTCAGCGGCCGGGGCTTCAACAGCCGGGGCGGCTTCAGCGGCGGGGGCTTCAGCGGCGGGGGCTTCAGCAGCCGGGGCCTCAGCGGCCGGGGCTTCTTCAGCCGGCTTCGAGCAGGCGGTCAGGGCCAGGGCAACAGCGAGGGCGAGCAGCGACTTGTTCAACGACATGGTGATTCCTCGTCTACACGTGTAGGAAATAAAGAAAAACGTGCGCCTTATCCCGGCACACGTTGGTCAACATCATGACAAGAAGCCAAACGGAGTCAAGACCTTTTGCACTCCTTTTTTGCCTTGATTTCCGGCAGGCCACTGGTCCATAACGGAATTCAAAGGATTTCCACCGCGATTGCCGTGGCCTCGCCGCCGCCGATGCACAAGGCCGCGACGCCGCGCTTCCCACCGGTTTTGGCCAGCGCGTTCAACAAGGTGACGATCAGGCGGGCGCCGGAGGCACCGATGGGGTGACCCAGGGCGCAGGCGCCACCATGAATGTTGAGTTTGCTGTGCGCGATACCGAGCTCGCGCATCGGCGCCATCGCCACGACTGCAAAGGCTTCGTTCACTTCGAACAGATCGACCGAATCGACTGTCCACCCAGCCTTGTCCAGCACTTTCTGGATGGCACCGACGGGCGCCGTGGTGAACCACTCGGGTGCTTGCGAATGCGTGGCGTGCGCGACGATCCGCGCGATCGGCGTTGCGCCCAAGGCCTTGGCCTTGCCGGCCGAAGCCAGCACCAGCGCGGCCGCGCCGTCATTGATCGAAGAAGAAGCCGCGGCGGTGATCGTGCCGTCTTTCTTGAATGCCGGCTTCAGCGTCGGGATCTTCTCGATGTTGCAGCGGCCCGGCTGCTCGTCCTGATCGATGGCGGTATCGCCCTTCTTGCCGGCCACGATGACCGGGACGATCTCGTCCTTGAACTTGCCTTCCGCCTGCGCGGTTTGGGCGCGACGCACCGACTCCGCAGCGAACGCATCCTGCTCCTCGCGGGTGAAGGTGTACTTGGCGGCGCAGAGCTCGCCGAAGCCGCCCATAGGCTGCTTGTCGTAGGGGTTGGTCAGGCCATCCCACGCCATGTGGTCGAGCATCTCGGCGCTGCCGAAGCGAATGCCGGTGCGCGAGCCGTTCAGCAGGTGCGGGGCATTGGTCATGCTCTCCATGCCGCCCGCAATCACCACGTCAGCTGAGCCGGCCTTGATCAGATCGGCGCCCAGCATCACGGCCTTCATGCCCGAACCGCAGACTTTGTTGATCGTGGTGGCACCAGCGGCGGCGGGAATTCCGGCGGCCAGCATGGCTTGACGCGCGGGGGCCTGTCCGAGGCCGGCCGGCAGCACGCAGCCCATGATCACTTCCGACACCGCGTCGGCGGCGACACCGGATTGCTCAAGCGCGCCCTTGATGGCGGCTGCGCCGAGGGTGGGCGTGGGCACGCCGGTGAATTGGCCGAGGAGGGCGCCGAGGGCAGTGCGCTTGGCGCCGAGGATGACGATGTCCGACATGGGGAAGTCCCGGGGAGGAAAACGCGATTATCCGCCTCCGGTGGTTTCAGCTGCAAACGTATGCACCTGGACCTTCGGGAGCGGCCTAAAGCAGCCTTTGCCCAATCGCTTTCAGCACCGCATGCGTACGGTCGCGGCAATCCAACTTCACGAGCAGGTCCGATATGTAGTTCTTGATCGTGCCTTCGGAGAGATGCAGAACGCGGCCAATCTCCTTGTTGGAATAGCCGCCGGCCACCAGTTTCAGAATGCTGGCTTCGCGCTCGGTCAAGTGCGTGCGTGACGTAGCGCTCGAGCCTGGAATCTGCGCGCGAACGGGGCCGAGCGACACGGGCTGCAGCAAAGTTTCGCCGCGCGCCACGCGAGCGATGGCGTCCTGCAAGTCTTCAGGCGCAGCATCCTTCAGCAAGAAGCCCTGCGCGCCGGCTTCAATTGCGGCCAGCATCAGTGCGCTGTCATCAAAGGTGGTGAGCAGGATTACTGGTGTGGCATCGCCACGCTCGCGAAGCGCTTGCACCAGACCAATACCTCCCAAGCCGGGCATCCGAATGTCGCTGACCACGATGTCGACCGGCCGCTGCGCGATGGCCGCGAGCAGGCGTTCGGCATCGGGGCTTTCCAGTGCCACGTCGAAGCCAAGTTCAATCAGCAAGGCGGAGAGGCCGCGAAGCACCAGGGCTTGGTCGTCGGCGAGTGCAATGCGTACGCGAGTTTCGGTGTTCATGCAGGAATCGCCTGTGGCAACTCCGCGCGGAAGGCGAGCCCCTTCGGCGAGCAGGCTTCAATGCTCAGTGCACCGCCGAAGGCTGCGAGGCGTTCGCGCATGCCGCGCAGTCCGTTGCCTTCGTGGATGGGAAGCCGGCCGCGGCCATCATCTTCCACGCTCAGGCGCACGGCGCCTTGCACTTGCTCGACGCGCAGCGTAATGCGTGTGCTTTGGCCATGACGAAGTGCATTCGTCAGGCCTTCTTGCGCAACGCGCAGCAGCGTTTCCGCTTGCGCCACAGTCGCGACGCGGGCGTACTCTCGGCCAAGCAACGTAATGCTCACACCGGGCAGCGGACGGGCCAAGGCGTGCAAGGCTTCACCCAAGTCGATGCCATCGTGTTGGCGAAGTTCGCCCACTACGGCGCGGATATCGGCGAGCAGCTCGTCGGCCAGTTGCAGCGAGATCGCCAGCGGTTCGTTATCGGCAAAGCTGGGAGTTCTGGCCAGTGCGCGCAGATGCAGCTTCAGCGCGGTGAGTTTATGGCCTGCCACATCGTGCAGCTCGCGCGAGAGACGCAGGCGTTCCTCGCTACGTGTCGATTCCTCAAGCAGGCGCTGAGTCGCTTGCAGCTCTGCGTTCATATCGGCCAAGGCCTCGCGGCCGCGTTCGCTGCGTTCGGCATACATGGCCGTGAGTGCTGCGAACGCTTGGAAGCCCAGCAGGGGCAGGATCGACAACACAAGCTCGTCGAGCTCGAAGCCGCGAAGGCGCCAAAGCGCGAGTACCCCGGCGTTCAAGCCGACCAGTACCGCGATGGCCCATGAGACAGACAGCATGGTGAACAGCTGCGCGGAGACGATGATGAGCAGCACCACAACACCAGCCGCGCCCAGCAAGTGCTGCGCGGCGAGAAGCAGCACACCCTGGCCAATCAAGGCAGCAATGGAAAGCCTGCGCTGCCGACTATGATCGATGACATGAGCAGCCTGCAGCACAAACAGCGTGAGCATGCCGACCAGTGCACCTACGCCGAGCCAAACGCCCACATCGCCGCGCGCAAGCGCGGCTGCAGGCACGACACTTACCGTAATGGCAAACCACGTCACATAGGCCGCGATGCTGAGCGGGGCCCAAAGGCGGGAGCGTGTGTCGCGGGCGAATTCGGTCGTCATGTCGCAAGTATCCACTTGCTTGCACGGTGATGGCAGCCAAAGGCCATGAAGGTGACTTTTCTCACCCTCTGCGCGTGCCAACTGGCACCTCGGAGCGATAGGGCGCAAAGCGGAGACTGGCGGCACCTCGAAGGAGCCTGCCATGTACCGCACGATTGTTCTTGCCCACATTGCCTGTGGTGTTGTCGCCCTCGCCACCTATTGGATGGCTGGGCTTTCGAAGAAGGGCTCGCCGCTGCACAAGGGTGCGGGCAAGGTTTATCTCGTCAGCATGGTGGGCATTGTGCTCAGCAGCATCGTGTTGGCCGGATTCGCGTTTTCCCTGCAGAAATACGTCATGGCGACGTTTCTTTCGTACCTCGTCGTCATCACGACCACCGCCATGGGCATTGGCTGGCTGGCGATTCGGCGCAAGCGTGATCAGACCGCCTTCCGTGGCATGGGCTACCGCGCAACGGGTGTTGCCAACGTGGTGAGCGGTGCCGCCGTTTTCGCCTTCGGCATACAGCAAGGCGACGCCTTGCTGATGGGCTTTAGTTGGGTGGGCATCATCATCGGCAGCCAAATGCTGTGGCGCGCGTGGAAGCCACTTGATGAAACCAAGTGGTGGCTGCGCGAACACATTGGCGGCATGTTGGGCTGCGGTCTCGCCACGCACATTGCCTTCCTTGGGATCGGTTTGCGGCGCGTGACCGAGACACTGGGCCTGCAGATGGATCTTGGACTCTTGGCGTGGTTCGGGCCGATCGCTGTGTCGGTAGCGGCCGGAATTTGGCTTGACCGGAAGTACTTGGCAAAGCCGGCGCCGCGCGCAGCAACGCCTGTATCGGCCTGAAAAGCGAAAGGCCCGGCATGACCGGGCCTTTCTGCGTCGCGCACGTCGTCAAGAATCAGCTGTTGCCGTTGAACAACTCGCGCCCAATCAACATGCGGCGAATCTCGTTGGTGCCCGCGCCGATGGCGTAGAGCTTCGCGTCACGCAGGATGCGGCCGGTGTCGTACTCGTTGATGTAGCCATTGCCGCCGAGTGTCTGAATG
>JAIXVL010000143.1 GCA_027483045.1 Lysobacteraceae bacterium | reverse complement strand
GACGCTGCTCAGATCGCCCTCTGCGAACGGGTTGCGGTCATCGACCACACTGCCACCCAGCTCGAAGCGCTTGCCGAGCTTCACCTGTGCATCGGCGCCGGCTACCCAGAAGGCCTCGGTGCCTTGATCGACTTCATGGGTGACACGCAACGACACCGGATTCAAGTTGGCATCGAACGCGGGCAAGAACTGATTGAGCAGAATGCGGCCCGAGAACACTTCGAAGCTGTAGTCCACCAAGCGCACGAGTGGGCGGACGCTCAGGATGCGCGAAGGCTGATTGCGATCACGAGTGACCACTTCAACGCGTTCGCTGCCCTCATACACCGCGTTGTTACGCAGGCCGTAGGGGCCACTGCCCTGGCTGGGGAACTCTTCGATGACCTGACGCAGGTCATCGTGCATCGCGAACACGTTGCCGCGTGCGCGCTCATTGTCGAAGTGCCAATTCAGACCGGTGGCTGCGCGGTTGTAAATGCCCAAGCTGCGCTGCGCGATGGGGCCTTGCGCGCCACCCACTGCGGAAAGCTGCGGCAAGCCGTCGCCGGTCTGGAAATCGCCGTACAGCAAGTAGCTGCGGCCCTTGTCGACGCGCAGATACAAGCGATCCGCGCTGCGTGCGTCGAAGCCCAGCAGTGAGCTATCGCCATACACCGGGTAGTACTCGTCGGGGCGAATGTCACGCAGCAGACGCGCTCGCGTGTCTTTGTCGGAATCAAAGGCGGCGGTGAGCAAGTACTCGCCCTTCACCTTGCCTTTGAGGAAGAAGCTGCTGCGCAACGCCGCATTGGCCTTACCGCTATTGAAGCTACGCTCCCAGCGGCGAATCTCTTGTTCGAAGCCGTCACCGGTTCGCGCGGGTTGAATGACCGAAGCCCGCTTGTCACGGAAGGAAACGATGCCCTCGATGAGGCCGGTGGCCAGCATCTCGCGCATTTCCGGCACATAGCTCACGACGCCCTGCGCCGTGGCTGCGCCTGCAGTGACGCGAAGCAGAACATCCTGTGCGTCGTGTGGCGCCAACAGTTCGAACTCCGCCACACCGTCCGTCACTTTCAACTGAACACCCGGCGTGACGCGATCGGCATCGCGGCCCGCAGGCCCCAGCTCATCGGTGCGGGCATTGGGAAGCAGAACACGCCCACCGCTGTGCTCCACAGTAGCGAAACGCTCGCCACGCAAAGGCTTGCCCTCGGCATCAAGTAAGCGAACAAGGACGCGCGTTGCACTTTGCCCATCGGCAGGAATGTCGTTCGAGGACACTTCGACCACCACATTGCCCACATCGGCATTGAGTGCGTAGTCGAGCGCGGTGGGCTGACGACCCTTCAGCGCTTGCGGTGCGGCATTGCTGCTGGCGGGCTGCTGCGGATGCAAGGGCTGGCCTTCGCCCAACACCGGCGTAAAGCGCGCGGCACTGGCCGACAAAGGCAGCATGAGCGCCATGGCCACACCAAAGGCCAAGGCCGAAGGCGCAGGCATACGGCGAGCGGAAGAAGAATTCAGACGCATTGAGTCAACACTCTGGAGTCGATTGAGGGAGCGCATTAGCGAGCCCCCCCACGTGCACGGCGCGGCTGTTCGGCCGGCTGATTGGCGCTGTCGGTGGCCTGCGGCGGAGCGCCGGCAGGCTTACTTTGGAAGCGCAATGCGGGCTGCGCGGGCTCGGATTCGGGCGCACGTACCTCGCCGTTGCCGCGACGCGCCTTGACCTGTTCGATCACTCGATTCGAGCAACTGCCTTCGATGAAGTCGGCGCGATGCAGCTCGCCATTCTTCAAGTCGAGGAACAGGCTGTTGGCATCACCGAGATTGCGATTGCTGCTGGTGGTGAGTGCAGCGCCGCGCGGCAAGGTCGAGCCATCCACTTTCAGCGTGGCACTGCGCGGCTCAAGCCCGCAGTAGCTGTACTTGCCCTCGACGTCGGAAATCACCCAGGTGCCGTCACTGAAGTAGAAGCGCACGCCGGGAATGCCCAGCTCTTCTTCGTCTTGCACCGAGTTGCGATTGCAATCCACGAACACCTTGCCCAACACACAGGCTTCGGTCGCGAACACACCACCACTCACACGAACGCGGTACTGCGCTTCGTTCGAGCGAATGGCGCCGTTCACGGGATTCAAACCGACCGGATCAAGGCAGCCGCCCAACACACCGCAACCCAATGCGGTCGCGCGGTTCACACCGTCGCCCTGCTGACTGCCCACGCCGATGCGAACGCGATAGCTCAGCACCGTTTGGCCACCGGCCGGCAAAGCACCGAGCGTGAAGCCCAAGCGCGGACCGGGTGCGCCAAGCGGATCAGCGATGGTGTTGCCGTTCGAGCGTGCCGTGCCTTCGATGTAGGTGAAGCCGGGCGGCAAGGTGTCGAGCACGCTCACCTGCGGCAAGGCCGCACCGCCGGTCTGGCGCACAGTGAGGGTGTACAGCACCGTGTCGCCCACTTCCGCAATTTGGCGATCACCGACCTTGCTGATCGACAAGCCGGGCAACACGCGCGGATCGAGCGGCAAATGGTTGTGCACGATGTTCGGCACGTTCGAGCCTGCCGTAATCAGCAACCAATACTGCGTACCCAAACCCACGGGCGCATTCGGCGCGGTGGCTTGCGGCTGCACTTCAAAGGTCGTGGTTGGGCCACCAGGCGGACTCAATCCACCCGACTGCGGCGTGATGATGGTGGACACGAACGTGTGCGATGCCGGCGGCGTGACCGTGAGCTGGAAGCTGCAGCTCGCGGGTGCCGTGGGCGCAAACAGGAACTGGTAGAAGCCGTCGGCGCCCACGGTCATGGCAATGCTGGTGCCATTCACCGTGTAGCCGCCGGCGGTGAGGTGCGTAAAGTACGCGCCGTCCCAGTTGCCCAGGTGGCCGCACAGCGCCAGCACGGCGGCGTCCAGCGGGCGCGCATCACCCGCCCGCAGCGGTTGCAGCAGCGTGCCCGACGTGTCGTACGCCGGCAGCGCCGCCGCCGT
>JAIXVL010000002.1 GCA_027483045.1 Lysobacteraceae bacterium | reverse complement strand
GCGCACGTGCAATCCCTAGGGGTGAACCTGCCGCACGCCGACTACACCTGGTACGGCGAGCCACATCCCAGCGTGCGTACGGAATACCTGCATCAGGCACGCTTGATGAACCTCGACAGCTACACCTCGCCAACGGCCAGTGAGAGCCTGAGCAGCCGCTTGTGGCGGCGCTACGACCAACAGGCGTTCGAGTTGCTCGCAGACATCCGCGAAGACCCACGTCAGGCGGAGGTGCTCATCCAAGGCACGGACTACATTCGTTGCGAAATCCGCTTGGCCAAGCAGCAGGAGATGATCACCAAGCTGGAAGACTTTATGCGCAGGCGTTCAAAGATCGAACTCGTGGTGCGCCGTGAGGATGTTCGCGCAGCGCGCGGCTTGATGGAAGCCTGCGAGATCCTGTTCGAGCACGAAGCGCAGAGCAAATACGACGAGTACTTCCGGGAGCGGGGGCAATGACCGAGCGCTTTGTGTTGGCACTGGATCAGGGCACGACCAGCTCGCGTGCCATTTTGTTCGACCACGCCGGCAATGCACGCGCCGTGGCACAAAAGCCCATCGAACAGATTTATCCGCAGCCGGGCTGGGTCGAGCATGACCCGATGGAAATCTGGGCGAGCCAAAGCGGCGTCGCGCATGAGGTGCTGGAGAAAGCCGGTGCGCGCGCCGACCAGGTTGCAGCCATCGGCATCACCAACCAGCGCGAAACCACGATCGTTTGGGAGCGCGATACCGGCAAGCCCATCTGTAAAGCCATCGTCTGGCAGTGCCGTCGCAGCGCCGGAATCTGCGATGAGTTGAGAGCGAAAGGCCTGGAGCCTTACGTTCGAGAAAACACGGGTTTGGTCATTGATGCCTACTTCTCGGCGACGAAACTCAAATGGATTCTTGATCATGTTACCGGCGCGCGAGAGCGCGCCCACAAGGGTGAGTTACTGTTCGGTACGGTCGACACGTGGCTGCTGTGGAATCTGACGCGCGGCAAGGTGCACGCCACGGATGTCTCGAATGCATCGCGCACCATGCTGTTCAACATTCGCGACTTGCGCTGGGACGCGCGTTTGCTTGAGGCGCTCGACATTCCGGCGTGCATGCTGCCCGATGTTCGGTCTTCCAGCGGCGTTTTCGGTCACACTGACCCGCAGAGCTTTGGCGGCGCCGAGATCCCGATTGCAGGCTGTGCGGGGGATCAGCAGGCCGCGCTGTTTGGACAGGCCTGCTTCGAGCCGGGCATGGTGAAGAGCACCTACGGCACCGGCTGCTTCATGCTGATGAACACCGGGGCTCAGCGTGTGCCCTCGAAGCACGGGCTACTCACCACCATCGCGTGGGGAATTGACGGTCGCGTCGACTACGCGCTGGAAGGCAGCATCTTCGTGGCGGGCGCGGCCCTGCAGTGGTTGCGTGATGAACTGAAGCTCATCGAGCATGTGGCGGATTCCGACGCGTTGGCGAATTCGGTGCCCGATAACGGCGGCGTTTATCTCGTGCCCGCGTTTGTCGGTTTAGGCGCACCGCATTGGGATATGTACGCTCGGGGCACCATTGTCGGCTTGACCCGTGGTAGCAATCGCGCGCATCTGGTGCGCGCCACGCTGGAGTCGATCGGTCTTCAAGCGCGCGATGTGCTGGCGGCGATGCAAGACGATTCAGCGATCCGCTTGAAGACGCTCAAGGTCGATGGTGGCGCTGTGGCCAATCGCTTCTTGATGCAGTTTCAAGCTGACGTTTTGGGTGTCCCGGTGGAGCGGCCAGTGGTCAGCGAAACCACCGCCATGGGCGCGGCATTCCTTGCCGGCTTGGCGGTGGGGTTTTGGCGCGATACGGCGCAGGTCTCGGCATTGTGGCGGGCCGAATCTCGCTTCGAGCCCGCCATGACTGTTGAACAACGCGAGCGCTTGTGCCGCGATTGGCACAAGGCGCTGCAGCGTTCGCGCGCTTGGGTGGATGCGGAGGCCTGAGTTACTCCGCCAACAAATGCCGCTGCCAGAACATCATGGTGGCGGCATTGAACCAATCGCTATTGGTTTTCTTCGCAAAGCCATGGCCCTCGTCCTTGAACACCAGATACCAGACATCGCGGCCATTGCCGCGCACCGCCTTCACGATCTGGTCGGCCTCGGACAGCGGCACACGCGGGTCGTTGGCGCCTTGGGCAACAAAGAGTGGCGAGGTGATCTTGGCGGCATTGTTCAAGGGCGCGATCTCATCCATGAAACGGCGCATGGCGGGGTCGCGCTCGTCGCCGTACTCCACGCGGCGTAGGTCACGGCGATAGCTCTCGGTGGCCTCTAGGAAGGTTGCGAAGTGGCTGATGCCCACCACATCCACGCCGGCGGCAATGCGATCGGCGTAGTCCACCATGCTGGCCAACACCATGTAGCCGCCGTAGCTGCCGCCAAACACGCCGACGCGCTCAGCATTGAGCTCGGGTTGTTTGGCAATCCAGTCGAGCAGAGCGCCAATGTCCTTGACCGAATCCTTGCGTTTGAAGCCGTTGTCGAGCTGTAGGTACGTCTTGCCGTAGCCCGACGAGCCACGCACGTTCGGCACCAGCACGGCGATGCCGAGCTCGTTCACCATGGATTGGATGCTGGGGCTGAAGCTGGGGAAGGCTTGCGCTTCGGGGCCACCATGAATCTGGATGACGACCGGGAGTTTGGTTCCCGCCGGCACGTTGGCAGGGCGGTAGTAGAACGCCGGAATGCTCAAGCCATCGAAGCTCGTGTAGCGAATCAATTGCGGCGCGACAAAGCGCGAGGTGTCGAGGCCGCCGACCTCGCTTTGCGTCCAACGCGTGAGCGTCTTTGATGCAATGTCGATGACGTAAACGTCGCTGGGCGAAGTGGCAGTGTTCAGCGTCACGGCAATGCGCGTGCCATCGGGCGAGAAGCCCATGCCGCCAATCACGCCGACGGGAAGTTCGGGAAGTGCGACCACGCGATGATCAGGAAGACTGCGCAAGTGCAGCTTGCCAATGCCGTCTTCGTTGCTGGCAAACACGAGGTGCTTGCCGTTATCAGCGATGTCGAAGCCGGTGACATCCCAAGGCGTGTTCGCGCTCAAGAAGATCGGCGATTCCATGCCTGGCCCGTGAAAGCGCAGCGTGCGGAACTCCGTGCCTTCGTCAGAGGTGTAGTACGCGCCTTGGCCGTTGGGCGCGTAGCGAAACGGACCGAATGCTGCCTTGCCGCCATCGACAGGAAACATCTCGAGTTTGCCGGTGCTCAGATCCAACTCACCGGGGTAGCTCTCGTTGATGGATACCGCTTTGGTGACCAGCAGCTTCTTTCCATCCGCCGAAAAATCGGTGGCGTACCACGTGCCGCCTTCCTTCAACACCACGCGCGCCGGGGCATCCCCCGTTTTCACCCAGATGTCGCTGTCGGTGCCGTTGCGCATCGTGCTGGTGAACGCAATCTGGCTACCGTCGTGCGACCACAGTGGGCCTTCGTTGCGCGAGCGTTTGCCGTCGGTGATGCGCGTGGCTTCGCGGGTGCTCAGGTCGAACTGATACAGCTGCCAAAACTCCGAGCCGCCTTCGTCTTTTCCGAACACAAAACCGCGCGACGCGGAACCGGGCTGGCCACCGACCGCCATAGTGGGTTCGCGGTAGAACGTGAGCTGCTCGCGCATACCCATGGGCTGCGCCACGCGATGCACTTGGTTGGTTTCGCCGAAGCGCGTGGTGATGAGCAGTGCGTCATTGCCCGACCAGCCGGCAAAGCCAGCGCCGCGCGTGTTCTGGTAGCGGTTCAAACGCTCAAGCAACTCCGCCGGTGGTGCGGGGATGTTTTCGCTGATGCGGTTGCCCACTTCTTCGCGTTGCACGGCGGGCGGGGCCGATGCGGCTGTAAGCGTGGGAAGTGACAGAGCGAGTGCAAAGCAGAGCAGGGCAGGACGCATGCGCATGGGCGAGTTCCGGGGCGGATAAAGGCGAGCGCCGAGACTAACAGGGCGCTCAGGTTTGGGGAGCGAAGAGCGGGTCTTGCGCGCGCGGGCTGCTTTCGTCGAAGTGCGCCAAACCCACGCCCACCAGTCGGTAACGGGTGCGCGGTGGCAACTCCACACGATCGCGCAAAGCGAGTGCGGTTTCGGCCAATTCGGTGGCGGTGGCGGGCATCGTGCCGGGGCTGAGGCTACGGGTCAGCGTTTGGAAATCGGAGGTCTTCAGCTTCAATTGCACGGTGCGTGCATGCCGCGTTTCACGCTGCGCCAAGGCCCATACCCGTTCGGCCAAGCGCGTGATGGTGGGGCCCAACTCATCCAGATAGTGGTCTTCGCTGAAGGTGTCCTCGCACGACACCGACTGTCGCACGCGCGTGGCAAGCACTGGCTCTTCGTCAATGCCGCGCGCGAGTTCCGCCAAGCGCAAACCCCAGCGTCCAAACTTGTGCACGAGCAAGGGCGTGGGCACGGCGCGCAACTCACCCACGCTGTGGATGGCGAGGGCCGCGAGCTTCTCGGCCATGACCTGCCCTACGCCCGGTAAGCGTGCCACCGGGAGTGGTGTGAGAAACGCCAAGACACGTTCAGGGCGCACGACAAACAAACCATCGGGCTTGCGGTGGTCCGAGGCGATTTTCGCGACGAACTTGTTCGGCGCAATGCCCGCGGATGCCGTGAGCGACAACTCCTCGCGAATGCTGGCGCGAATGGACTTCGCCACATCGGTGGCCGCGGGTAAGCCTTGTAAGTTCTCGGTGACGTCGAGATAGGCCTCGTCCAGTGACAATGGCTCAATGCGCTCGGTGTGCCGTTCGAAGATTTCACGCACACGCTGCGAGACGGCCTTGTAGCGGTGGAAA
The DNA here is from genome assembly GCA_027483045.1 of Lysobacteraceae bacterium. Taxonomy (GTDB): domain Bacteria; phylum Pseudomonadota; class Gammaproteobacteria; order Xanthomonadales; family Xanthomonadaceae; genus Silanimonas. Next base: position 1,592 of record JAIXVL010000002.1, on the reverse strand, counting down.
TCCGGCGGCACGAAGATGCCCTGCGGGCACAGGCGCTCCGCACGAATGGCGGGCATGGCCGAACGCACCCCGAAGCGTCGGGCCTCGTAACTGGCTGCGCACACCACCGAGCGTGCGCCCTTCCAGGCCACGATCACGGGTTTTCCGCGCAGGCTAGGGTCGTCGCGCTGTTCGACCGACGCGTAGAAGGCGTCCATATCGATGTGAACAATCTTGCGCATGCCTCAAAGCATAGCGGCGCGTCACACCAAGGACACGCCGTTGGGGCAGAGTGCGCCCATGCGCACCCTCCTTCTGCTCACCTGCCTTATGCTCGCGGCCATGCCTGCCCTTGCCGCGCCCCGCCTCTTGGTCATTGCACACCGTGGTGCTTCGGGTGAACGCCCCGAGCACACGCTAGAGGCGTATCGCTTGGCGATTGCCCAAGGCGCTGACTTCATCGAGCCCGATCTAGTGCCAACGCGCGACGGCATCTTGATTGCGCGCCATGAGAATTCCCTGTCGGGTAGCACCAATGTGGCCGACAAGCCTGAATTCGCGGCGCGTCGCACTCGCAAGCAAGTCGATGGCGTGTGGGTGGACGACTGGTTTTCTGAAGACTTCACCTTGGCCGAAATTCGCCAACTGCGGGCGCGCGAAACCAAGCCGAACGAACGCCCGGGCAATGTGGCCTTCAATGACCAGTTCGGCATTCCCACGTTTGCCGAAGTGATCAACTTGGCGCGTGAGGAATCGCAGCGCCTTGGTCGCCCGATTGGCATCTACCCGGAAACCAAGCACCCGACGTTCTTCTTGAACGAGGGCCGGCGTTTGGATGGCGAACCCATCGCTCAAAACACCAGCGCCATGTTGCTCGACGATCTGGTGGCGAGTGAGTTCACTGACCCGAAGCGCGTCTTCATTCAAAGTTTCGAATTGGAAAATCTCCTGCAGCTCAAGCGTGTGCTGATGCCGCATTCGGGCGTGGAGATTCCCTTGGTGTTTTTGGTGGGAGATGTCTCGCGCAGCACGCGGCCCGACGAGAGCAACTTCGGACAGCCTTACGATGTGGTGTGGAACGCGCGCCAGAATCATTCCTTGCCTGAGGTTTATGGCCCTATGGCACAGACGTTGCCGAACTTTGGCGCGAACACCTCGTATGCCGACTTGATGACCCCGGAAGCCTTGGCGCTTCTGCACAAGGACATCGGCAATCTGGGTCTGTGGTCGGCAGCCCTGTTGGGCGTGACGCTAGCGCCCAAGGACGCGGCCGATCCGCGCCCGCGCCTCGGCACGTTGGCGCCGTGGCTGGCCAGCGCCAAGTCGCTTGGTTTCGGGGTGCACGTCTACACCATTCGCAAGGAGGCGCCGTTCCTCTTTGTTGATGCTCAAGGCAAAGAGCAAAGTGCGCCGCAGTTGATTGCTGCTCTGGCCGATGCCGGTGTGGACGGCGTGTTTTCCGACCAGCCGGGCTTGGCTGCGGAAGTGCGCGATGCGCGCGCCGCAGCGCAAGGGCCCAAGGAAAACTAAAGCTGCATGCGCGCGCGACGCGCGCGCGGCTATGCTCTTGCGATGTCTGCAGTGCGCTCCTTCAATCCCGTACTCGGCCCTGC
>JAIXVL010000103.1 GCA_027483045.1 Lysobacteraceae bacterium | reverse complement strand
TCCAAAGTTATCCACAAGCTACCCCACGCTTACTCCGTCAGTTTCCGCACCAACTTGTCCCAGTCTTCTCGCAGTTTGCCGTCGGTCAACATCAATTCGCGAATCACCCGGCAGCCATGCAGCACCGTCGTGTGGTCGCGCCCGCCAAACGCATCGCCGATCTCCGGCAGGCTGTGTTCGGTCAAATCCTTCGCCAACCCCATCGCCAGCTGCCGTGGTCGCGCCAAGGAGCGGGTACGGCGCTTCGACAAAAGATCAACCACGCGCAGCTGGTAGTAGTCTGCCACGGCCTTCTGGATGTTCGGGATGGAAATGGCTTGTTGTTGAGCACGCAACAGGTCACGAAGCGTTTCCTGGGCGAAGTCACCGGTGATGGGCTTGCCCAAGAAGTTGGCGCGAGCCGCCAAGGTGTTCAAGGCGCCTTCCAGATCGCGCACGTTCGAGCGCATGCGCTTGGCGATCAAGAGCGCGACGTCGGTCGGCAGGGCCACACCGCGTGCCTCCGCCTTCGCGCTCAAAATCGCGGCGCGAGTTTCAAAATCTGGCGGCTCGATCGCCACCGACAGCCCCCAGCCCAAGCGCGATTTCAGGCGCGGCTCGAGGTTCTCGACTTCGCGGGGGTAGCGGTCGCAGGTCAGGATGATCTGCTGCTTGCCGTCGAACAGCGCATTGAAGGTGTGGAAGAACTCCTCCTGCGTGGTGTTCTTGCCGGCGAAAAACTGGATGTCGTCGATCAGCAGCGCGTCCACGGTGTGGAACTGCCGCTTGAACTGGTCCATCGACTTCTCCTGCAGCGCCTTCATCATCGCGGAGAAGAACTGCTCGGAGCGCAGGTACAGCACGCGCATGCCCGGGTTGAGCTGGCGCATCAGGTTGCCAGCGGCATGCATCAGGTGGGTCTTGCCGAGTCCGGTGCCCCCATAAAGCAGCAAAGGGTTGTAGGCCCGGCCCGGGTTCTGGGCCACCTGGAGGGCCGCCGACTTGCCGAGCTGGTTACTGCGGCCCTCGACGAAGTTCTCGAAGGTGTAAGCCGGGTCGACGTTGCTGGCGATCTCGGGCAGGTCCGACCGCGTCGGGAAGGCGGGCGCAACCGCTAGCGGGGCGCTGCCGGGTTCTCGGCCGCTGCCGGGCGCGCGCAACATGCTGCCGAGGATCACCTGCACATTCAGTGGCTCGCCGGCGTAGTGCGCCAACAGCTCGCGGATGCGCACGAGGTAGCGCTCGCGGACGGTGTCGACCACGAAGGCGTTCGGCGCGTAGAGGGTTAGGCCGTCCGCACGCGCCTCGGCGTGCAAAGGCTTGAGCCACGTTTGCACGTCCTCGGCCGGAAACTCGGTTTCTAGGCGTTCAAGGCAGCGGGGCCAAGCGGTGTCCATGGAGCTCTGCAAAGGGAATAGCCCGCCACCGCAACAGATGTTGCGGCTGTGGATAAGTGGGATGGGGGGTCAGTCTAGCCTTGCGGCCGTGAGTCCGCCAAGCACGATCTCGCTTGACGCGGCGCAAGCGATACCGTAAATTCCCGCCTCTTTTCCTTACAAGAACCGGTGACGCATGGCTACCAAGCGCACTTTCCAGCCCAGCAACCTCAAGCGTGCCCGCGACCACGGTTTCCGTGCCCGCATGGCAACGGTCGACGGCCGCAAGATTCTTGCTCGTCGCCGCGCGAAGGGCCGCAAGCGCCTCTGCGCTTAACGACCCCGGCCTTGCCGCCGGCATGCGTGGCCCACGCGCCCGCTTTCCGGTGGAGGTTCGCGTCCGAACAGGGCGCGAGTACCGCCAGGCCTTTGCTGACCATCGGCGTGTCTCGACGCGCCACTTCAGCCTCCATCTGCACATGCGCGATGGGGGCTTTTGTCGTTTGGGGATGGCGGTCTCGCGCAAAGTCAGCCCGAACGCGGTCGTCAGAAACCGCATCAAGCGGCAAATCCGAGAGTCCTTTCGTCTGACGTACGCTTCATTGCCACACGGCGACTGCATCATCGTCGCGCGCGTGAGCGCCGGCGCCTTGGATCGCGCGGCGATTCGCGCCGATCTCGACCTTCTTTGGCAGCGCTTGCGGGCGTTGCCGCCAGTAGCGCCGACCGGCAAAATCGCGCCCAGCGCGATGCTTGCTGCCGAACCTAGCAACCCCGACTCCCTCCCGCCCCATATCGACAGCCCCGCGCCTAACAGCGCCTCGGGGCGAGTGCCCGAATGAACCAGAACCGCGCTTTTCTGCTTTTTGCTTGGGTCGCCGTTGCGATCCTTCTTGCGTTTGAGTGGACCAAGTTCACTGCCACTCCGCCGGCACCGCCGCCGGTGGCATCCGCGCCTGTGAGTGCCGCGCCCATTGCGGCACCGGCGCCTAGCGCAGACGCTTTGCCCGGTGTGACTGCGCCGCCTGCTTCCTCGCTGCCTGCGCCGATGGCGCCGGGTGTCGAGGCTTCCGCTGCTCCGCTCGCTGCCGCGAACGGTCTGGCCACGGGCGCCAGCTGGAAGTGGTGACCGATGTGCTGCGTCTTCGCATCGACAGCAAAGGCGGCACGCTGGCCTTCGCGGAACTGCTGAAGTATCCGGTCGACACGTCGGAGGGCAGCCCGAACGTGGTGTTGCTCAACAACGAGCCCAGCAAGCTCGACGTCGCCCAGACCGGCTGGATCACCGCGACGGGCGCTGCGCCTGGCACCGACAGCGATTACACCTTTGAAGCCAGTGCCGAGTCACTATCCTTGGCGGAGGGCCAGGAAAGCATCGATGTGCCGCTGGTTTGGCGTGATGCGACCACGGGTCTCACCGTGCGCAAGATCTACACCTTCACGCGCGGCAGCTACGCCATTGGTGTGCGTCACGAGGTGATCAACCAAGGCACCGCGCCTTTCGTGGGCAACCTCTACCAGCAGCTGCTGCGCGTACCGCCGCCGCCGGCTCCGAAGCACGCCATGTTCACGAACCCCGAAAGCTTCAGCTTTGTGGGCTCGGCCTGGTACAGCAACGAAGACCATTTCGAGAAGCGCAAGTTCGACAATTTTGTCGCTGATGGCCCCTTGAACAAGGACGTGACAGGCGGCTGGATTGCGATGCTCCAACATCACTTCGCGTCGGTGTGGTTGCCGCCGAAGGGTGAGGCGCATCGCTACTCGCTCGAAGCCTTCGACGGCCAGCGCTTTGCGATTCGCAGTGTGGGCCAAGCCACCACCGTGGCACCGGGTGCGCAGGCCAACGTTGACTTGACTCTGTGGGTCGGCCCGAAGCTCCAGGCACCGATGAAGGCCATTGAGCCCACGCTGCCTTTGGCCTTGGATTACGGCATTTTCAGCTTCCTCGCGCAGCCCCTGTTCTGGGTGCTCGATTGGCTGCACGCCCTGTTCGGTAACTGGGGCTGGGCCATCATCGGCATCGTCGTCATTCTGAAGTTGCTGCTGTACCCGCTTTCGGCGAAGCAGTACCAGAGCATGGCCAAGATGCGCGCCGTGGCGCCGCGTTTGGAGCAGCTGAAAGAGCGTTACGGCGAAGACAAGGTCAAGTTCAACCAGGCCATGATGGAGCTGTACCAGAAGGAGAAGATCAATCCTCTGGGCGGCTGCCTGCCGATGCTGCTGCCGATTCCGATCTTCATTGCCTTGTATTGGGTGCTGCTGGAATCGGTGGAATTGCGCCAGGCGCCTTGGGCCTTGTGGATCGACAACCTGACCGCGCCGGATCCGTGGTTCGTGTTGCCGGCATTGAACTTGGCAGTGATGTGGGCCACGCAGAAACTCACCCCCAGCCCAGGCATGGACCCGGTGCAAAAGAAGGTGCTGCAGTGGATGCCTGTGGTGTTTGGCGTGATGTTTGCCTTCTTCCCCGCTGGCTTGGTGCTGTACTGGTTCACCAACGGTCTGTTGGGCTTGGCCCAGCAGTGGTGGATGACCAAGCGTTATGGTGAAAGCACCAATGCAACCGCGGTGACCAAAGCGAAGTAAGACCTAGGTTTTGCGACACACCTGCAAGGCCCGCATGTGCGGGCCTTGCTGTTTTCGGTAGGGTGCGAACATGACTGATCGCGACACCATCGTGGCCATTGCAACCGCAGCCGGTGCGGCCGGCATTGGCGTTTTGCGCCTCTCAGGGCCTAAGGCTTTCTCGATTGCCGAAGCACTTTCCCAGCGCGCTCCTGAGCATGGCCGTGCGCGCTATGTGCGCTTTCGCGACGCCGATGGCAGCGTGATCGACGATGGTTTGCTGCTGGGTTTTGTCGCACCGCATTCGTTCACCGGCGAACACGTCGTGGAGTTGCAGGCCCATGGCAGTCCGCTGCTCTTGAGCACGCTGGTGCAGCGCTGCATTGCCCTGGGTGCCCGCGCCGCGAGACCCGGCGAGTTCTCGGAGCGGGCTTTTCTGGAAGGCAAGATCGGTTTGGCGCAAGCCGAGGCGATTGCTGATTTGATCGCGGCACGTTCTGACGCCGCCGTTCGTGCTGCCCGCCGTTCTTTGGATGGCGTGTTCAGCGCACGCGTCCATGCGCTTGTGGATGCACTGACTGAACTGCGTGTGTTCGTTGAAGCCGCGATTGATTTCCCTGAAGAAGAAATCGATTTCCTTGCGGCGCCGGAGCTCAGTCGGCGCTTGGCGAATGTCGAAGCACTGCACGCCGAGCTTCAGCGCGACGCCTTGCGTGGGCAGCGTCTGACCGACGGCTTGCACGTCGTGATTGTGGGTGCGCCCAATGCAGGAAAGAGCTCGTTGTTGAACGCCTTAGCCGGCACCGAGCGCGCCATCGTCACGCCGGTCGCTGGCACCACGCGCGATGTGCTGCGCGAAAGCGTCCGCATTGATGGATTGGAACTACTGCTGGTCGACACCGCGGGCTTGCGAGACACCGATGATGTAGTCGAAGCCGAAGGCATTCGTCGCGCACGCCGCGAATGGGAGCGTGCCGACTTGGTGCTCGCTGTGGTGGATGATCGTGAGTCTGATCACGCGATCGGCCGCTTAAATGCCGAGAGCGAAGCGGCGTTCCGCAATTTGCTCGAAAGCCATCATGGAACCCGAGCGCCGACACTCTGGCTGCATAGCCATGCCGACCTGACGGGCCGCGCAGACCACGCGGAGATACGTGTGGATGGCCAGCATGTCTGGTTCTCTTCCAAGGGCGGCGAAGGATTGCAGCGGGTGCGCGATGCGCTGCGCGACGCGGCAGGCCTGGGCGATGGTTTAGATGGCGCCTTCAGCGCCCGCGCGCGCCATGTGGAAGCGATTGCCCGTGCAGGTGAGCATCTGCAGCATGCGGCGGCACAACTTCAGGCACGGCAGGGCGAGTTGGCCGCTGAAGACCTGCGCCAAGCGCAGGACGCCCTTGGCGAGATCACCGGTCGCGTGAGCGCCGATGCCTTGCTCGGCAACATCTTCAGCAGCTTTTGTATCGGAAAGTAGCGGCTTAGACGTCGCCGTCGAGCAACCAGCCTTCACCTGTTCCACGGTTGAACACGTGATCGCGATCCAGCACATGGCCCGCAGCAATGCCGGGTCGCTCAGCGAGGCGCGCGTAGATGGGCGCGAAATCCACTTGCTTCGCGCGCATCAGTTGCTCGTAGCTGTCGATGACGAAGTAAGTTTTCTGGAAGGTATCGATGCGATAGCGCGTGCACATCACGCGTTCCAAATCGAAGCCGATGCGATTCGGGGCGACTGAGTCGAGGCAGTGAATCGACTCGCCCTTCGAACTCAGGATGCCGGCGCCGTAAATGCGCAAGCCGTCGGCGTTGCGGATCAGGCCGAACTCCACCGTGTACCAATAGAGGCGCGTGAGTTGCGCCAGCGCCTCGGTGCCGAACCCGTGCGCACGCAGCCCGCCTTGCCCGTAGGCCTGCATGTAGTCGGCGAACAGCGGGTTCATCAATAGCGGCACGTGGCCGAACAGATCGTGGAACAGATCCGGCTCGCTCAGGTAATCGAGCTGCTCAGGCTTGCGAATCCACCACGTCACCGGGAACCGCTTGTTGGCGAGATGCTCGAAGAAGGTGAGTTCGGGCAACAGGCCTTCCACCCCGATTAGCTCCCAACCGGTGCGTGCGCGCAGCATGCGATTCAGTTCATCGAACTTGGGGATTCGGTCCTCGCCCATGCCCATGGCGTCTTGAGTGCGCAGAAACTCGCCATAGGCGCGACCGACCAAGAGCTCCCGCTGACGACGGAACAACTGCGCCCAAACGTCGTGGTCGGTGGCGCTGTAGCTGGACCAGGGCTGCTCAATGACCGACGTGGTGTACACGGGCACATAGCCCTTGTCGGTCATCAGGTGCTCGACTCGTTTCGCTTCGGCGTTCATGGGGGTTGGGCCACAGGGGTTCAGCGGCACAATCTACGTGCTTGGGCGCGCAATAGGCTTGCAAAGTTGCACACAAAAGCCGTAACGGCGCAATAATCATGCACAGAAGTGACGCCAGAGGACCTCAAGATGCGCGAACCCGAACTCGACCGCACCGATCTCGCCATTTTGAAGGAGCTCCAAGAGGATGGCCGCCTGAGCAATGTGGAGTTAGCCGAGCAGGTGAAGCTCTCGCCCTCCGCCTGCCTGCGTCGCGTGCAGCGCTTAGAGGCCGATGGCGTGATTGCCGGCTATCGCGCCGAATTGAACGCCGCGCGCATGGGCCTCGGTCTGCGCGCCTTTGTGCGCGTGCAACTGAAGAGCCACGGTGCGGCCGACATCGCTCGCTTCGCGGAAGACATCAATGCCTGGACCGAAGTGGTGCGCTGCCACGCATTAACCGGTGACATGGACTATCTAATTGAAGTTCTGGTGCGTGACCTCGACCACTTTTCGAAGTTCTTGCTCGACCGGCTTCTGGCCGGCGGGCAAGTGGCCGATGTCAACTCGAGCTTTGTGCTGCGCGCGGTGAAGTGACGCGCCCTCTGCGCGTCGCAAGCGCATGGGTGGAATAAGCGACGTCGCTGCAACCATCACGCCCCTATCGGCATCCTCGCTCTCCATGATCGAACTCGAAAACATCATTCGCCGCTACCGAACGGGCGGCCAAACTGTGCAGGCCCTGGCCGGCGTGAGCTTGCACATTGATCGCGGCGAATTCGTGGCAATCACCGGATCGTCGGGCTCGGGCAAATCCACCCTGCTCAATGTGCTGGGCTGCTTGGACCGCCCCGACGAGGGCCGCTACTTGCTGGAAAGCGTGGACGTGGCGGGCTTGGATGACGCCGCACTCAGCGATGCACGCAACCAGCGCATCGGTTTCGTTTTTCAGAGCTTCCATCTCATGCCCCGCCTGACGGTGCTGGAGAACGTCTTGCTGCCGCTGCGCTTCTCGCGCGTTGCGCCGGGGCACGATGTGCCAACACGAGCGCGCGAACTGCTGGAGCGCGTAGGGTTAGGCGAACGTACGCACCACCGGCCATCCGAGCTTTCGGGCGGACAAATGCAGCGCGCCGCGATTGCGCGCTCCTTGGTCTTGAATCCTGCCCTGCTGCTGGCCGATGAGCCTACGGGCAATCTGGATTCGCGAAGCGCTGCCGACATTCTCGATCTTCTGCGCGAATTGAATGCGGCTGGGCAGACGGTGGTGATGGTGACGCACGACATGGGTTTGGCCGCAGAAGCGCCGCGTCAGGTGCGCCTCAAGGACGGGAGGATCGATCATGACCAACGCCAATAAGCTTGCCGCGCTTCCGGCCATTGGCGCGCTGTTGTTCGCGCCGGCGCTTTGGGCGCAAACCATTCTGCTTTCCGGTGCCGTGCGCTCCACTGATGCCGAATCGGTGTACACGCCGATGTCGAATTCCTCACCTGTGGTGCTGCGCTATCTGGTGCCCGACGGCACGGCCGTGAAACCTGGCGATGTGCTGGTGCGCATTGATCCGGGTGCTGCCTTGAGCCAGATCACCACGCTCAAGAGTCAGATTGCGCTGGCCAAAGCGCGCATCGACAAAGAAGTGGCTGAGCTGAACGTGCTCCGCATCGATGCGGACCTTGCTCTTGTCGATGCCGTGGCGGCTTTGGCCAAAGCCGATGTCGATGCGGCGATTCCAGCGGACTATGTAGCCCGTATCGATTACGACCGCTATCAGGGCGAGCAGCAGCGCGCGCAGCGCGAGCATGCATTGAAGCAACGCGAAAGCGCGGCGGCGCAGGAAGCGGTCTCGCGTCGTCGTCGCGACGGCGCTTTGGAGATTGACCAACTGGCCGCAGACCTGCGTTTTGCCGAGCACCAGATCTCACGCGCGGAACAGCGCGCCACGCGCGCCGGTACGGTGATCTTTGGTTTCCACCCGTGGAGCGGGCAGCGCTACCAAGAAGGCCTGTCGGCGAATCCCGGCAATGTGATCGGCGAAGTGATTGGCGCCGGTGCCTTGGCCGTGCGCGCGTTTGCTTTGGACGTTGATCGCCCCGGCTTGAAGACCGGGCAGACCGTTGCGGTGTCCTTTGATGCCTTGCCCGGCCGCAGCATTGAGGGCCGCATCGCAGCGATTTCCGGCGCGCCGGAGCCGAAGGCAGAGTGGGGGCGTGGTCGCTACTTTGTGGTGGATGTGGCCTTGCCGACGGAGCCCGGTGTGCCCCTGCGGCCCGGAATGAGTGCTCGTGTCGAAGTGGCGCTGGCCGCCGATGCAGGAGCGACGCCATGAAGGTCGCCTTGCTGCTTCTTGCCCTGAGTGCCGTACCTCTGCGACTGAGTGCCGAAACCCTGCGTTTGGAAGGTGAGATTGCCGCCGAGAAAAGCGTTTCCATCAGCCCGCCATCGGTCGATGGTCAATGGCAGTACCAGATCACGCAGCTGCTGCCTGACGGTTCTGCGGTGAAGAAGGATCAGGTCGTCGTCGCGTTTGACGCAGGCGACCTGCAGCGCCGCTTGGTGGAAGCGCAAAGCAAGCTCAATGAAAAGCGCAGCGAGTTGGAACGGTTGCTGCTCGACCTTGCCGAGCGCGAGCGCACCGAAACGCTGAGCATTGAGGAACAGCGCGCCGAGTTGGCGAAGGCCACGCGCAAAGCCGAACAGCCCGCCGAGCTCTTGCGATCGGTCGACTACAAGAAGCTGGTGGCAGAGCGCCAGCGTGCAGAAGCAAGACAGCCCTTGATTGAGCAACGTGAGCGCGCGCGCGCTGAGCAACGACGTGCCGAGCGTGCTTTGGTCGAAGCGGAAGTCACGCAACTGAGCGCCGAAGCTGGAATGTTGGCTACCGCCTTGGGGCAATTGCAGGTCAAGGCGCCGCGCGATGGCGTGCTGGTGGTGCGCAGTGGGTGGCGCGGTGAGCGATTCGAAGTGGGTACGCAGGTATTCGTTGGCCAATCGGTGGCCGAGATTCCAGACCCTGCCACCCTCGTGGTGCGTGCCACCGCAACGGAGCGTGATCTGTTCCGCGTGCGCGAAGGTCAGGCGGCGACGGTGCGCGTTGAAGGTGGTGCAGGGCGGCAGTTCGATGCGGTGGTGACACGCGTGGGCGCTTCGGTGCGCAGCAAATCACGGCGACAGCCCATTCCCGTGGTGGACGTGGAGCTGGATATTCAAGGCAATACCCAAGGCCTGCGTCCCGGCCAAGCGGTCAGTGTGAGCCTGCAGGCCGCCGCTCAAGGCGATGCAGTCGGAGAAGCCCCATGAGTCGAATCGCCTTGGCCGTCTTTGGCCTATTGTTTTTGAATGCCTGCAGCAGCGACGGTGAGCCTGCCGCACCGCAAGAAGTTTTGGCCCTTGGGCCTGCGGATTTCTCGGTGGCCGCGCAGGGTGAGTTGAAGGCGGCCAAAGCCACCTCGCTCATGGTGCCTGGCACGCAATGGTCACAGCGGCAGCTGGTTTGGATGGCGGCCGATGGCAGCGTGGTGAAGGCCGGCGATGTGGTGGCGCGTTTCGGTGCCGAACAAACCCAGTTGGAACTGGATAAGGCGCTGCTCGACCTTGAGCGAAATGCCTTGTCGCGCGCTGCAAAAGAAGCGGAGCTGGACGTGGGCAGTGGCCGCCTTGATGTTGATTTGGCTCAGGTGCAAAGCGATCTGGCCATTGCCCAGCGTTATGCCAAAGCCGACTTTGAAGCGATTGCTCGCAATGTGGTGCTTGATGCCGTAGCGGACGAGCGCTATCTGGGCGAAAAGCGCGAGGTCCTGGATTGGCGGCAGGGCCAAACCGCGGAGCGCGGTGGCGCGGAGCTCAATGTCCTCGCGGCGCAGCGCAGCACGGTGGCCACCAATGTCGATACACGGAAGGCAGATCTCGCTGCGCTGGAACTGAAGGCGCCGCATGACGGCGTGTTCGTGCTGGATGCCGACTGGAGCGGTGAGAAGCCGCAGCTGGGCGCACAGATGTGGGCGGGCAATGACTTCGCGAGCCTGCCGGATACCTCGGCGCTGGAAGTGGAGTTGAGCCTTCCCCAAATCGAGTCGCAGGGTTTGGCCGTCGGTCAGCGCGTGCTGTTGCAGCCGATGGGTCAACCGGAAAAGCAATTCGAGAGCACGATTAGTTGGGTGGCCAGTGCGCCGCGCGCCGCATCGCGGCAGAGCCCCGTGAAGTTCTTGGCCTTCAAGGCACGTGTTCCTGCCGAATTGGCGACGCGTGAGCGCTGGGTGCCGGGCCAAGCCTTCGCTGCGCGCGTGGTGATGAAGCAATCCGACGAGGCGCTGACGGTGCCGAATCTGGCTTTGCGCAGCGATGGTGACGCCGTGTACGTGCAAATCCTCGTGGATGGCGAGCCGCAGAAACGATCAGTGACTTTAGGTGTGCGTGGTCCCGCGCGTTCTGAAGTGACGGAAGGTCTGCAGGCGGGCGACACGGTGTTGCTCACTTCCGAGTCCTCCGCTGCATCGTCGGCGACAGAGGAAACGACGCCTGAGCGTCGCCGTGGCCGACCGGAGCGTGGCGCATGATTCGTCGCGAGATGCTGCTTGATCGGGCGGGTTGGATTGAAGCCTTCGATGAACTGGCGCGACGCAAGTTGCGCACGGGGCTCACGCTCTTGGGTCTCATTTTTGGCGTGGGCTCGATTGTGGCGATGCAAGCCGTCGGCGAGGGCAGCCGCCGCGAAGCTCTGCGTCTGGTCGAAGGTTTGGGTCTGAACAATCTGGTCGTGGAAGCGACTGCGCCCACCGATGAAACGGCTTTGCGCGAACTGCGCGAGCGCAGTCTTGGCCTCACGCGCGCCGACGCCGAAGCGGCGCTGAGCATCGTTCCTGGGGCAGTGGCCAGTGCGGCAGAGAAGGCCATTCGCACCGATAGCGTGAGTAGCGACCATGCCGCTTCCGACGCGCAAGCCTTTGGCGTGACGCCATCTTTCTTCGCTCTGTCGTCTTTGGAAGTGGCAGAAGGGCGCGTGTTCGAAGATCGCGATGAGCAGCGCATTGCCGCGGTGGCTGTATTGGGGCATCAAGCCGCGCGCGACCTGTTTCCAAAGGGCGATGCGGTGGGCCAACAGGTCAAGGTCAACCATGTCTGGATGCGCGTCGTCGGCGTGCTCGCGGATCGCGACCTGTCGGCAGAGGCCTTCGAGGGTGTGCAGCTGGGTCTGGAAACCAATCGTGTCTTCGTGCCCTTGTCAGCGGCGCTGAATCGTTTCGCTTCGAACCCGATGCAAGACGAACTCGATCGCTTGCTGGTGAAACTCGAAGCTCCGGAGGGCATCGAAAGCGGTGCGCGTGCGTTGTCCTCTTTGCTCGATCAACGCCACGCCGGTGCGAAGGACTATCGCTTGGTCGTGCCGGCGCAGCTCTTCCGTCAGCATCAGCAAACGCAGCAGATCTTTCGCGTGGTCATGGCCGCCATTGCTGCGGTGTCCTTGCTCGTGGGCGGCATCGGCATCATGAACATCATGCTGGCCAACGTGCTGGAGCGTCGTCGCGAGATTGGCTTGCTGCGCGCGCTGGGTGCGCGTCAGGAAGACATCATTGCGCGCTTCCTGCGCGAGGCGGCCGCCATCTGCATGGCGGGCTCGATTTTGGGCGTGGTGTTTGGTGCTGTGCTGGCCTATGCCATTGCCGCATTGGCGGGCTGGCAGGTGGCGTGGGCGTTTCTGCCGCTCATCTCTGCCGTGTTCGCGTGCACCGTGGTGGGTCTTGGTTTCGGCGTTTATCCGGCACGCCAAGCCGCACAGCTTGATCCAATCGCCGCGCTGCGCACCGACTAAACGCAGCGTGCATTAGGGGTTGGAATCCCTGCTTCCGCTTGAGGGCGATGCAGGTGGGCGCGGTCGAAATTCCAACACCTGTCCACGCTGTTCCTCGCGGCGCACCCATAGCACGGGCACGTCCTCAGGGCGCGGGGGCTCGAAGGTGGCTTGCTCCAGCGCGCGCTGTGCCGCGGCGTCTTCCGCCTCGGCTTCTTCGATCTCCCACGAGTAGCGAGGGCGTGGCGGCGGCGGGTCGCGATGACGCCACCACCATGCGGCCATCAGGCCAGACAGTGCGCCGCCCGCGTGCATTTCCCAACTCACGCGCAGCTCTTGCGGCAGCACGGTGAGCAGCATGCCGCCAAACAGCATCATCGCCACGAAGGCTGCCACCAGCGCTGGGCGATCGCGACGCAGCACGGCCAACGCAAACAGCGCGAAGAAGAGGGTGTGCACCAAGCCCGATGCGCCGATGTGATTCGACGGTCGGCCGATCAACCAAGTGAACACGCCTGCGCCAATCCAGCCGAGCAGAACGATGCGACCCGCCGACTTCGGGTACACAGCGCCCAGCAAGGTGCCCAGCACCACCAGCCCAACGGCGTTGGAGCCCAGATGGCCCCAGTCGGCATGCAATAGCGGCGCAGTGAGGATGCCGACCAGCCCAAGCAAGGTGTGCGGCACCACACCCCAATCGCTCAGCGACGGCCACGCAAAGCTGGCGAAGTGCACCACGCCGAGCAGGGCCACAAACGCGAGGCTGGCGAACAGGGCATCGGCGGCTCTTTGCCGATGGCTGCGCGCCAAGGCGGCGCTGTCGTAGACGGGTACAGGCGTTTCCATCCGGCAAGGGTGGGGGCGCCTTGGCGTCATTCAAGCGTGACGCAGCGTGGCGCTTTTGCCCACAATGAAGCCAAGGGGACGGCATGACACTGGATCTGAAGACATTGATGTTGGTGGCGACCGCACTGTGCTTGCTCATGGCGGCGGTCATTGCCTATGTCAGCGAGGGCTCGCCTCCTGCACTGAAGGCGCTGTTGCGCCACTGGGCCTTGGCCTTGGTGTATCAGGGCGCGGGCTGGGTGCTATATGCCGAGCGTGGCAGCATTCCCGATGCCTTTTCGGTGGTGATGGCCAACGGCTTGCTGCTGTGGGCCTTCATCGAAATGAATCGCGCTCTGCGCCGCTACTTCGGTGAGCCCTACGCGCGTCGCCGTGACGTGGGCTTACTTCTCGTGCTGCTCGCGGGCGCGGCGATCTTCCTCTACGCCTGGGAAAACCTCAGCGCACGAATTGTGATCGTCACTGTGGCGCTGACGTGGATCGCGCTCGATTCCGTTTGGGTGATGTGGCGTCGCGGGCCAAAGCATTGGCCACGCACGTATCGTGTCGTCGCGCTCTTTCTGCTGCTTCCCACTGCGGTCTTGGTCGCTCGCGCACTCAATCAAGTCTTCGGGCAGCCAGTTCAATCCGCTTTGGAACTGCATCCCTTGCAAATGGGCCTGCACCTGCTGGCAACGCTTTCGCCTTTGGGCGGCGCCTTCGGGTTCGTCCTGATGGTGGGAACGCGCTTACAAGCGGAGTTGCGCGATGCCGCCAACAGCGACCCACTCACAGGCTTGCCGAATCGCAGACGATTGGATGAATTGGCCGAACCTTTGCTCCGTGATCGCGAGCACCCGATCTCGGCCCTGATGGTAGATGCCGATCACTTCAAGGCCATTAATGATCGCTTGGGCCATGCGGCAGGGGATGAAGCCTTGTGTTGGCTGGGAAGCCACCTGCGCGTGCACGCCCGCGCCACCGATGTGATTGCCCGTTTGGGTGGCGAGGAGTTTGTTCTGCTCTTGCCCAACACCGATGTGGATGCGGCCAAGCAGCTCGCCCAACGCCTGCGCGAAGCGGTTTGCGAAGCGCCGCTGTATCTGGCTGGCGAGACGATCAAGCTCACGGTCTCCATCGGGGTCGCCGAGGGCAGGAGTTCAAGCGAACCACTGCACGAATTGCTGAGCCGGGCGGACGCAGCGCTGTATCGGGCCAAAGCGGCTGGTCGTGACCGGGTGGAAGTCGCGTCCTAGTCCGCGCGGCTACAATGTGGGCATGAACGAAAACACTGCCGTCCGCCTGAAGATTGAACGCCGCTCCAGCCATCCTTGGATTTTCCAGAAGATGGTGGACAAGCCGCCGACAAAGCCGCGTCCCGGCAGCATCGTTGAGATCTACGATCGCGATGGCAGATGGTGTGGTCGAGGGTTCTACAACGGGCACTCGCGCATTGCGCTCCGTGTGCTCACTACCGACCCCGACGAGGCGATTGACGAAGCCTGGTTCCACCAGAAGATCGCCGCTGCGGTCAGCTTGCGCCGCGACATTCTGAAACTCGATTCGGTGAGTGATGCTTGGCGCGTGGTGCATTCCGAAGGCGATGGCATCTCTGGTCTTGTGGTGGATCGTTACGCTGATTTAGTGGTGGTGGAGTTTTTCTCGGCCGGTGCTTTCCGCCATCGCGAGTGGATCTTCTCGGCGCTTTCCGCGCAGTTCCCCGGTTGCCGCTTCTACTGGTACGCCGATGAGCACGTGCAGAAGCAGGAAAGCTTCGATCTGCACGAACAAGACATTCCGAAGCCTGCCGTGATCACCGAGTACGGCATCAAGTTCCGTGCCGCCCCGGGCAGCGCGCACAAGACCGGTTTCTTTGCCGACCAGCGCGATAACCGCGAGTGGTTGTCGCAGCAGGTGGAAGGCAAGACCGTGCTCGACCTGTGCTGCAACACCGGTGGCTTTGCCGTGTATGCAGCCGCGCGCGGTGCCGCCGATGTGCTTGGTGTGGATATCGATGAAGCAGTGATCGAGATTGCCAAAGGCAATGCCAAGTTGAACGGTGTGCGCCCGCGTTTTGTTCAGGCCGACATTTTTCCTTGGCTACGCGAAGCAGCGGCCCGCGGCGAGCACTATGACGTGGTGATTCTTGATCCCGCCAAGATGACCCGCGATCGCGAGCAGGTGATTCCGGCGCTCAAGAAGTACCTCGACATGAACAAGCTAGCGCTGGGTGTGTGCAAGCCGGGCGCGCTGTTCGCCACCTTCTCGTGCACCGGCTTGGTGAGCGAAGAAGAGTTCCTTGATATGTTGCGTCGCGCGGCCTTCTACGCCAATCGCACGCTGCAGATCATCAAGGTGGCAGGTGCGGGCGCCGACCACCCGTGGCTGGCGCATGTGCAGGAAAGCCGCTACTTGAAGGCCGCGTTCTGCCGCGTACTGGATTAAGCCGTTAGGCAGGGCAGGCGCCATCGCGGCAGCGCCTAGGCAAACGCCATCGACAGAAGGTGGCGTACGCCCACGCGAGCGCCCTTGAATCGATGAGCCAACGGAACCGTCTGGCCCAGCCGGCATAACGTGGCAGCAACAACCACAGCTCGCGAAACGCGGGCACGCCGATGTGCCATGTGCCCTTGGCGTCCAAGGCATGCAGCGTGGCAATGGCGGCCATGGGGGCAAGACCCACCTCGGCCAGCCGTGCCAGGTTCTTCGCTGCGTCGGTGAAGACCACATCCTCCGCGCCCCGTTGCACGCGGTAGTGGGCCATTTCGCGACGGCAAGCGGGGCAGCCCCCGTCGTAGAAGACTTCGAGCAGGGCCGAATGTGGTGGACGCAGGGACATGCGTGTCAGCATCGCGCGTCCGCAGCGCCTGTCGTGTGAACATGCGCCTCACGATGGCGTGTGCCCGACGCTTTCTCACCCTTACCACCTGATTTGCGGTTCACTTTGCTCATGGACATGCGCGCTACGCCGACTCCCTCGCTCACCCTGACCGCAGTGCTCGACAGCTGCTGGGCCTTGTTGGCGGAGGGCCAACGTCTGCGGCACTCACCGTTTCATCAAGGCGTTCTGGCCACCAGCGCAGCACGCGGACCAACAGCGCGCTATGTGGTGATGCGCCAAGTTGACCGCGAACGCGGCGTGCTCGGATTTCACACCGATCGCCGCAGTGAAAAATGGGGTGAGCTAGAGCGGGATCCGCGCGTTTCCCTGTGCTTCTTTGGGCAGAGCGTGCAGATTCGCGCCGAAGGCCGTGCCACGCGGCACACCGATGATGCCGTGGCGGATTTGGCATGGAAGCGCACGGGCTTAATGTCGCGGCGCTGCTACCTCGCCAGTCCGGCGCCGGGCACCGGGGTGGAGCAAGCCGCGAGTGGTTTGCCGCAGCACCTGAGCACCCAGCGTCCCAATGAATCGGAAAGCGCCGCAGGCCGGGCCAACTTCGCGGTGGTGACGGTGCAGTTGCAGCGCATCGAGTGGCTGCATCTGGCGTTTGATGGTCATCGCCGGGCGCGTTTCAGTCGCGCCGGAAACTCGCCTTGGTCCGGCCAGTGGTTGGTGCCCTAAGGCAGCAGCGTAAGGCCGGGGCGCTACACTGCCGCCCTCTCTGAAAGGTTGCCCGCGTGAACGACGCTGTTGCACATCCGCCGCGTAAGGCGGGGCTGGTGTTTATCTGGATCACAGTGGCGCTCGATATCCTCGCGATCGGCGTGATCATTCCGGTGCTGCCGCACCTCATCAAGGAATTTGTCGGCGGCTCGACCGAAACCGCGGCGTGGTGGGTGGGCGTGTTCGGCAGCGTATTCGCGCTCACGCAGTTTTTGGCCTCGCCCCTGCAAGGCGCTCTCTCTGATCGCTTCGGACGGCGCCCGGTGGTGCTGTTGTCGAATCTGGGCTTGGGCCTCGATTTCATTTTGATGGCCGTGGTCGGCACCTTACCCCTGCTCTTCATCGGGCGCGTGTTGGCGGGCCTCACCTCGGCATCCTTGAGCACGGCCAATGCCTACATCGCCGACATCACGCCGCAGGCGCAACGCGCTGGTGCGTTTGGCATGTTGGGTGCGGCATTCGGCATCGGGTTTGTGTTGGGCCCGGCCTTGGGTGGCGTGCTAGGCGAGATCGATATCCGCTTGCCGTTCTGGGTGGCTGCGGGGCTTTCGCTGAGCAACTTCCTTTACGGTTACTTCGTTCTCCCCGAATCCTTACCCGTCGAGAAGCGCAGCACGCGCTACGACTGGAAGCGCGCCAATCCTCTGGGTGCGTTGCTGTTGTTGCGCGAACACCGCGGCGTCCTGGCATTGGCCTTCGTGGTGTTCCTTGGCCAAATGGCGCACTACGTGCTGCCCAGCGTGTACGTGCTCTATACCGATTACCGCTACGGTTGGAGTGAGCTGGATGTCGGCCTCACCTTGGGCTTGGTGGGCGTTTGCAATGCGCTGGTGCAGGCCTTGCTGGTGAAGCGCTTGGTACCGAAGTTGGGTGAGCGTCGCGCTGTGGCCATCGGTTTGGCCTGCGGAATCGTGGGTTTTGCGTGGATGGGGCTCGCACCCACCGGCGCGTGGTTCTTGGGTGCCATCCCCTTCATGGCCTTGTGGGGCTTGGCCGGGCCCTCGCTGCAGAGCCTGATCACCCAGCGGGTCGAGCCCGAGCAGCAGGGTCGATTGCAGGGGTCGCTCTCGTCCTTGGTGGCCACTGCGGGCATCTTTGGACCGTTCTTGTTTACCGGCATCTTTCGACTGTTCATCGGCGACCACCCGCCGGCTTACTTGCCGGGCGCTTCCTTCTTGTTCTCGGCCTGCCTACTGGGTTTGGCCTGGGTGATGGCCGAGCGCGCCACGCGTTCGGTGCGCCGCCCCGCGTGACATCATGGTTTGCCGCGCCGTGAACATGAATCGGCGTAGCGTCAGCCGTCCCACCCCCAAAACCACCGCATCTCCCCATGAGCGATGACGCAAGCCCCGTAACGCGTACCGAAGCCGAAGCTGCGGTTCGTACCCTGCTGCGCTGGGCCGGTGATGACCCGAAGCGCGAGGGGTTACTGGATACGCCAAAGCGTGTGGCAGCGGCTTGGAACGAATGGTTCAGCGGTTACGCGCTCGACCCGGATGCCTACTTGGCCCGCACCTTCGAAGAAGTAGAGGGCTACGACGAAATGGTCGTGCTCCGCGATATTCCCTTCGAAAGCCACTGCGAGCATCACTTGGCACCCATCATCGGCAAGGCCCATATCGGCTATTTGCCTGGCGGGAAAGTGGTGGGCATTAGCAAGTTGGCCCGCGTGGTCGAGGCCTACGCGCGCCGCTTGCAGGTGCAAGAAAAGCTGACCGCGCAGATCGCCGACTGCATCGAGCGGGTGCTGCAGCCGCGTGGCGTTGGCGTAGTCATCGAGGCCAGTCATGAGTGCATGACCACCCGCGGCGTGCATACCCGCGGTGTCAGCATGGTGACCTCCACCATGCGTGGCAGTTTCCGTGAAGATGCCCGCACGCGAGCGGAGTTCCTGACCTTCGTCGAAGTGGGCGGCCACCGGCGCTGATGCCGCGCCGCATCGCAACACGCGCGGGCTAGAATCTCCCCATGGACCTACCCATGCGCCCTCTCCTTATCGACTGCCGCATTGAACTGCGGAAGTCGCTGCGTAACTTTGACCAGACCGAGTTGTGCCAACGGCTTGATGCTGCGCTCTCGGTGCTCACCAGCACGCCGCAGCCCGACCGGCCCGACGGCCCACCGCGCCCCGCAGAGCGCACGGGCCAACAAGTCGCTTACGCATGGCAAATGGCTGCGCGTAACTTGAAGTCGAGCCACCCGGCGCTTTACGCCGATCTGCAGAAAGAAGTACTGCGCCTGTTGGATGCGGGTTCTTTCGTAGATGCCAACGCCGAAATTGATCGCTTGAAGCAAGACTTGGAGGCGGCCGAAACGAATGCGGGCACAGCCAAGCTGGCGCGCATGAAGGCCACTGGCCAGCTCAGCACCGTGTGCAAAGCATTGGCGGCGGCGGTGCCACATATCGCCGATAGCGGCGATGCACAGGCCACCGCACTGTCGCGCATCGAGGCCTTGATGCAGGGCCATGGCACCAGCGCGGTAGACGGTGTGGCCAGTGTGGTGGCGGGCGCAGGAGACCCCGATGCAGTTCCGCCGCCCGCGTTTGTGCTTGAACTCGTCAAGGCAGGCCAACGCGTTTTCAGCAAAGGCCAGCGCGAGTTCGCCGTTGCCGAAGCGATGATCGTGACCGGTTGGCAGTACACGCCCGTCGAGCTGTTGGAGCGCGGCGAATCATGGCTGGCCGAGCTTCTGCTCAATCCCGATAGCGTGGCGTAACGCACGATGCACGGCGCGGTAGAGTCCGCTCCAAGTCTAGTTCAGCGCCTGCAAGACAGTCCGCAGCGCATGGCCGACAGCGTGCGCGCAACCGCCATGTGGCTGGCGATGCTCGATGGGCCGCTCGATCCGCGCGAGTTTCATGAAGTGGGTTCGGTGCTCACGCACGAACCGGAAGGCGTGCCGCTGCACGACATGGTCGCGGCCTTCGAGGCCGACCCGATGCCGCGCGACTTGCCGCGCCTATTCCGTTTTGTTCGCAGCCAACGCTCGCCCAAGCGCACCGAGTCGTTGTTGGACATGTTCATTCGCGTGGCCGGTGCCGATGGGCGCATCTCGGAAGTCGAGCGTCATGCGCTGATCTTTCTTTCCGATTTGCTGTCCGCTCCCGAGAGCGCGTTGCGCGAGCGCTTCGAGGCCGTGCTGGGAATCGAATTCGATGCGCCGGCCGACCTGTCCGACCCGTCGTATTTTCAGAATGCGGAAACCCTGGCTGATACGCGCGCCGCGCAGGCCCGTGCACGGGCGGGTCACGCCGATGTGGCGCGCCAGCAGGACGAAAAGCGCAATGAGGCACTTCGGACACTGATGCTCAAAGCCGATGCCGCGCCGATTGCCATCAAGGCGGCGTGGCGACGTCTCTCGCGCCAGTTCCATCCAGACCGCCAGCTGAGTGCGAGTCCAGACGCTCTGGCTGCCGCGAGTGCGCAGTTCCATGCCGTGCAGCAGGCGTGGGCCGTGTTGAAGGACGACGTCGATGCGTGATTTGTACAGCCGCTTAGGTCTTGGCTTTGGCGCCGATGATCAAGCGCTCAAGACAGCGATGGCCCGTTGCACCGACCGCGAGTTGAAACGCCGTACGGCCGAAGTTCTGCTCAAGCCCGAACGTCGCGCGGGGCACGATGCGGTGTACCGCGTCGCGCGGCAATTGCGTGATTGGCGCGTCGAACTTCATCTTGAAGACGGCGCCTGGGCGCAGGCCTTGGCCGAGAGTGATTTGGTGCGCCCCGATTTGCCGGAAACGCCTCTGGCACCCTCAGCGCCGAAGCGGCGTGCTCTGCCGTGGTGGCGTCGCCTGCTTCGAAAGCGGTAAGCGCTTCACTCCGCCTGTTCCGCCTGCGGCGCCGAGCGCGGCAAACGCACAAAGAACTGCGCGCCTTGCCCCACCTTGCTGTCCACGCCGATTTGCCCGCCCAAGCTGCGTTGCACCAAGCTGTAAACAATGTGCAGGCCCAAGCCGCTGCCGCCCTCGCCCAATTTGGTGGTGAAGAAGGGATCGAAAATGCGCGGCAGATTCTCGGCAGGAATGCCCACGCCGTTGTCGCAAACCTGCAGCTCAATGTCGGTGTCGCCCACGGCGCGCGCGATAACTCGCACCACACCCGCATCGTCCTGCAGGCCGTGAATGATGGCGTTCAACACCAGATTGGTGATGACTTGCCCCAGTGGGCCGGGATAACTGTCCATCTGCAGGCCGTCGGGCACTTCCACAATCACTTGGTGCGGTGTCTTGCGAATGCGTGGCTGCAAGGTGCCAAGCACTTCGTTCACGACTTCGCCCAAGTCGAAGCGACGACGTTGCTCCGAGGTTTGATCGACGGCCACTTGCTTAAAGCGCCCGATCAACTCGGCGGCACGGCGCGCATTGCGCACGATAAGGGCCTGCGCCTCGGACTGCTGAGCAAGAAAGCTCTGCAATGCGGAGCGCTTCAGCTCGCCGCTTTCTAGCTGTCGGCGCAAGTCTTCCAAACCATCGCCAAGCGTCGTGGCCACCAAGAGCACGCTGCCCAGAGGTGTGTTCAACTCGTGCGCCACGCCGGCCACCAGCGAGCCCAAAGACGCCAATCGCTCGCTGCGCACCAATTCGCCTTGTGCCAATTGCAAACGACTAATGGTGTCGGAAAGCTCGCGATTCGAATTGGCCAGTTGCTGCGTGCGCTCCTCAACACGGGTTTCGAGCGCCTCGTTCAACCGCGTCAGTTGCGCTGCCGTCTGTTTGCGTTCGGTGACATCGAACAGACTCGTCAGAAGCAGAGGGGCTTCGTCGGGGCCGAAGCGCGCGAGATGAACCTCGGCGTCAAACTCGCTTCCGTCCAGGCGGCGATGGCGCCAGTCGTATACCTGCGGCACACCAGCAAGTGCGGCTTGCACGCGCGGCACGATGGCTTCGGCCGAGGGCGTACCGTCGTATTGCAGCTCGGTAGAAACATCGGCCGCACTGGTTGCTAGGGTTTCTTCCCGCGTGCTGAAGCCATAGATGGTGACGGCGGCATCGTTGCAATCGACGCAATGTCCGAGCGCTGGATCAATCACTAGCACAGGCAAGGGCGAGCGTTGGAACAGGACCTCGTTGTACTCCGCCTGCAGCTTCAGACGTTGGGTTTGCTCGTCTAAGCGGTCGAGCATGCGGTTGAAGGCATCGGCGAGCTTTCCAACTTCATCCCGGCTTTCGACCGGCGCTCGCAGGCCCGTATCGCCACCTCGGCTGACCGACTCGGCCACTGCATTCACGCGGCGAATCGGGCCAGAGATCAGTCGCTCAAGCAATGCCGCTAACAGCAGGGCCAAGGCGCCGCCGATGGTGCCGGTAATTGCCCACGTGCGCGCCTGCTCGCCCAGTCGTTCGCGCAGGGGCTGCAAGCTGCTCATAAGAACAAGCGTGCCGACGGTATCGTCGAGCACGACAGGCACTTCGACGGTGAGCGAGTCACCGTTCAGCAGTGCAGCGTCCTGACCATGCAGCTCGGGGCATTTCGTGCTTGCTCGTTCAGCAGAGAACCCAGCAAACAACTGTTGGGCGCTGTCGTACAAACAGGCGCTCTGCACATGGGGCACCGCGCCTAGAGCATCAAGGTTTTCTTGCGCCAAGGCCTGATCGCCGAACACCAAAGCGGCACCGCTGCGGTTGGCCACCAGAGCGGCCAAGGCGCCTTGCTCGGCCGACAATGTTTCTCGCGCGGCACGCTGCTCCGAAACCAAAGCCAGGCCACCAAAGGTGCTAATCGCAAAAAACACCACCGTGCCAATCACCAGCATCAGGCGCGATCGGATGGAGCGCGCACGCAACCATTGCTTCACAGTTGCGGCCCCGCATCGCCATGACGCACTTGGGCAATCTCGAGCAGCTTTGCGCTGAAGCGCAGGGGCGAGCTGCGTACAGCGACCAAGTTGATGTGCAGACGAACGCGCCCAGCTTCGGTGACCAGCGCCACCATGCCGCCTTGCCGCGCGAAGCTGCTGTCACTCGAAACGGTCAGCATGCTGGTCGGATCGCGCCGCAGAGCAGCAGCACGCAAATCGGCTGGCGTGGCATCGCCGATGTAGATCATCTGGCAACGACCCAAAGCATCGACCGTGGTGGGGTACTCCACTCGAATCGCGCGGTCGCCAACGCGGCGCTGGCGCAGAGCCACCAGTCGATTTCCAAACGGATCTTCGCCAGTCACGCACATCCGGAATGGGTCTTGCGCCGACGCAAAGGCGCTCTCCGGCCATTCAACAAAACGCGTGAAGTTGTAGAGAAACGCTGCCTTGAGTGCGAACTCGTCGGTGGCAGCGCCTGCCGCGTTTGCAGGTGATGCCGCCACGCACTGGACGATCACCAGCATGGCAAGCCAACTGCGCAAGCGCGTCATCGTCCAAGGCTTCGTCGGTAGGCTCATGGCAGCGACCGCGAAAGCGAGAGGGTCACGCTGCGAGGCACAGCGGTATTGACGCGCAAGCCCTCCAAATACTCAGTCGGCCGATCATCGTTGGCATTGCCAATCGCAAGCGCGGCTTCCCAAGCGTTTGCAGGGCGCCAAGCCAAGCGCAAATCGACGCGGTGGTAAGCGGGCAGAAGACCGATGCGCGTTGAAGCAGTGTTTCGCGCTCCTTCTTTCCACCAGCGCACATCCACATCCACATCCGCGTGAGGCGACCACTGCACATGCAGCTGACCATTGAGCTCCGGCAGGAAGATGCTGTCTGCAGTTAACGCCGAGCCGATGAAGCGATCGCGCCCTTGATGCCGTGTAGCCGAGGCGTTAACGGCCCACTGCGCGTTCGGCGCCCATTGCGCCACGACCTCAACGCCCTGCACGCGCTCGCGAATGCGGTCGCCCGGTAGCCCCGCTAGGTTGGAATAGTCGCTTCGGAACGCCGCAACATCGAACGCAATGCTCGGCGTGATCTGGTTGCGCCAGCCCAGTTCGGCGACGTCGACCACCCAAGGTTCTTGCTCTGGATTGCCAATGCCACACACACCCGCAGCGTAGGTTCGGCAACGGAATGCCGTGACCAGATTGGCGGGCACATTGAAGAAGGCACCGTCGCGCTCAAGTCGCGTCGACGAACGCAAGGCGCGCGTCCAACTGCTCCAGAAGGTTTGCTGCTCGGTGGGCTGCCAGCGCAAGCGCGCCGTGGGCTGCCATTCCCACTGCATGCTGCGTGAGTCCTCAAGCTTTGCGCCAAGAATCACCGACCATTGCGCGTTCAGGGCGGTCTGGCTCTGGGCAAAGAAGCTGCGCTTCGTATCTGTGCCCACCTGTGGGTTCGCCCCGAAACATCCCGTGCACGGTGGAGTCGCAAAGCGGGGCGGAGTTCGCGTGTCGCTTCGATAATGGTTAAGACCCAGACCCCAAGCCCATGTGTGACGACCGCTCACACCATCATGCTGAAAGTCGACATCCACCACGCGTTGGTCGTCCCAAAGAACGCTATCGCCCACCACGAGTTGATGCACGGATCCGCGCAATGCGAGGTTTTGCCCCTCTTTAGGCTGAGTTCGCCATTCGGCCGAGGCGTAATCCAACTTGATTTGATTGCGGTTGTCGCGCGGCTGCCCGCCCACTAGGCGCTGGTCGGTGAAGCTGCTTTCGCGATGGCCTAGCCACACGCTCCACTTGCCACCGTCGCGGTCCTTAGCGCTATCCACGCGCAGCATGGCAGAGCGAAACAGGCCTTCGTCGTGCGCCTCTTCCCCCACGGCACGCGGCGCGGTCCACGTGCTCCGCGAGGGTTCAGGCAGAAGGCCGGGTGCTGAATCCACCCAACGCGTACTCAAGCGCCAGGTCCAATCGCCGGCGGCTCGGCCGATGCGGGCTTCGCCCACGCGCTCTACATCACCGTCTCCAAGTGCGAGAAGCGCGTGCTCGCCCAAGGTGGCGCTGCTGTGCCGCGTGACAATCGAGACGATGCCGTCCACCGCATTCGCGCCCCAGAGCGGACCCCCCGGGCCACGCACGACTTCAATGCGCTCAATCTCATCGATGGGCAAATCCATGATTTCCCAGCGCACGCCGCCAAACAGCGGTGTGTAAGCGGGTCGCCCGTCAATCAACACCAACATGGTGCTGGTGAAGCGACTCATGCTGTTGCGGCTCGAGATGGCCCACTTATTGGCATCCCACTTGCCCACATGAAAACCGGGCACCAAGCGCAAGGCATCGGGCAAACGCTGAATGCCTGAGCGGCGCAAGGTTGCGGCATCGATCACGTAGACCGCGGCGGCGGCGTCGCCACTGCGTTGTTGGCTGCGACTGGCCACCGATACCGGCAACTCGAGCAACTGCGCGATATCGAGATCGAGCAGTTCTTCGGCACTCGGTTGCGCCTCTGCCGCGGCACTGGCCAGAAAAAGGGCACCGCCGAGTACGGCCGCCTTGCTCATAGAGGGAAGCCCTCGCCATGGCGCTCCAGCCAATCCGGCAGACTCTCCAAGGCCAAGGGCGGCGAGAACAGATAGCCCTGCAACTCATGGCAGCCCAAATCGACGAGCTTCTGTCGTTGGGTCGCGGTTTCGACGCCTTCTGCAATCACGCTTAGGCCCAAGGTCCGGCCCAGATCGATGATCATTTCGGCGATGCCGCCGGTGTTCTGTTCGGCATCCAAGCCCATGACAAAACTGCGGTCGATCTTCAGGCGATCAGGCGAAAGCTTTTCGAGCGACGACAGCGAGGAATAGCCGGTGCCGAAATCGTCGATGGCGACACACACGCCCAAAGCCTTTAGCGCAGCCAACTTGGGCAAAACGATGTCAGGCGACTGCATGGCGACCGACTCGGTGATTTCGATTTCAAGCAATTCCGCGGGCAGGCCACCTTCGGCCAAGGCCTCGGCCACCATGACTTCGAACTCCGGCACCAAGAGTTGGCTCATCGAGACATTCACCGCCATGCGCAGGCTCTGGCCGGCGGCCCGCAAACTTGCCGCGCGATGGATGGCGGTGCGCATGGCCCATGCGCCCAAGTCCTTGATCAGCCCCGACTGCTCGGCAATCGGAATGAAGCGATCCGGCGGCACCAAGCGACCATCGTCGGAGCGCCAGCGCATCAGCGCTTCAAGCCCCAATGTGCGGCCTGTGCGCGCATCCACCTGCGGCTGATACATCAGGAACAGGCGTTGCTGATCGAAGGCCGACCGCAGCCCGTGCAGCAGGCGTGTGCGCTCTTTGATTTCGGTAGCCACCTCGTGCGAGTAGAAGGCGACCGAGCGATGTCCGGTTTGCTTAGCGCGCTTGAGCGCCGAGTAACCCATCTTGATGGCTTCCCCGCCGCTCACGCAGTCGCCACGAATCTCGACGCCACCAAACGACACTGAGAGACCAATCTCCAGCCCTTCGACATCGAAGGGTTCATCCAAGCTCTTGGCCCACTCGCCCGGCACCAGCGCATCGCGCGGGCCGAATGCGGCGAAGGTGTCGTTGGCCACACGCGCCACGCGAACGATGCTTCCGGCCTGCGTTTCCAAGCGCTGTGCCACGCCGCGCAACAATGCGTCGCCTATGCGGTCGCCGAAGGTTTCGTTGATCTCAGAAAACTGATCGATGTCGATCAGCAGCAAACGCTGCGGCGCTTCGGGCAACGCCCGCAGCACGGTGTCGATGGTCTCGGCGAGAGCCGAGCGATTCGGCAAACGGGTCAGGCCATCCACATAGGCGGCATCGCGCAAGCGCTCCACCAAGCGCACGCCATCGGCCGCGACAGTGGTGTTCTGCACAAACATGTCGAACACGCGCGGGTCATGCACGTCACTGTCGGCTTGTCCGGCAACAAAAGCGACCGCCTCTGAGCCTGTTCGCGAAGGCAAGAACGCCGCAATGCCGCAGTTGGCGAACACCGTGCGGCGCGTGGCGAAGGCCAACTCGATGGCCTCGACTTCAGGCCCATCGCCCAAGGAATCCAGTCGGCGCCACGACCAATCCACATAGCGACCCAAGGCCGCCACGACACGACGGCGATTCTCATCGACATCGTGGAAGCGCCGCGCATCACTGCAAAACACGGCGTTCACCGGCATGCCAAACAACCCGGCCAGACGCTCCAACACGCCGAGCGCGAACGCCGGCATGGTGTTGGCGGCGAGCAGTTCGTTCTGAGCATTCAGCAGGTACTCGAGATCAGCGCGATTGGTCTCGACCGCTTCGAGTGTTTGGTAGCTGCGCAGAGCTGCTGTCAGCACGGTGTACAGGCGTGTACGCGTGAGTTCGCTCTTGATGCGGTAATCGTTGATGTCGTAATCGCGGATCGCCTGCATCTCAGGCGCATAACCGGGTTGGCCGGTGCGCAAAATGATGCGTGGCTTGTGCATGCCCAACTCGCCGCGAATACGCGCGACCAAGTCGAGGCCCGCACTTTCGGATTCCATCACCACGTCGAGCAGAATCACGGCCACATCGGGCGCATGGCTGAGCAGTGCGAAGGCTTCCTCGCCGGATTCGGCATGCAAGAAACGCAACGGCCGTCCGAGAACTTCTACCCCGCGCAGCGCCAAGCAAGTCGCGGCATACACATCGGGTTCGTCATCGACGACGAGCACCGTCCAGCAGGCAGCATCGGTCGAGAGGTCTTCGCCCTCCTCGCTGGCGAACACCAAACTGTCCTCTGTTTCCGCCTGCCGCTTCAGACTCATGCTTCCCCCGAAGCACGCGCAGGCCAAGGCGCCTGCAACGCCTTAGCATAGCTGTGCTTTGGTGCAGGCACGCAAGGCCCGAGAGGCCTTATTGGGTCACGCTGCGCTGCGCTCCATTCGGTCGGCCAAATCGCGCCAGCCCGGCAGGTGAACGGCCACGCCGCAGCGTTCCAGCCAGGCCTCGTCGACCGGACGGTCGAAAGCCAAGGCGGTGGCGACGTGAACGGCCCCCACGACTCCAAAGCGTGCCCCCGATAGGCGCGGAGTGCGCTGCCAAGCCACGGCCTCCTGCAACACGCTGGGCAGCTGCCACAGACCCAGAAGATAGGCCGCGGCTTCGTCCTCAATGGGCGGCACATCGGGCAGCGGCTGGGCCTCGTCGAGCAGGAGCTCCGGCAGCATTTGGCCAATACCGGCGAGCAATGCCGCAGTGCTGGCGATTTCGGGGTCGACATGGTCGGCCATCAGGCGCGGCGCAAGCCAAGACGCCAGCAGGCATTGCTGGCGCACACGATCGGCCCGTGCGGCCTCGGCACCACCCAAGGCGTACAGCTCGGAAGCCAGCACCAAACTGCGCGTGGTCTTTAGCCCCAGCCGTGTGACGGCGAACGCGATGCTGCTCACTTGGCGTCCACCGCTGAAGAGTGCCGAATTGGCCAGCTGCAGCACCCGCCCGCTGACCACCGGGTCGGCCATGATCATCTGCGTCACGCTGCTGATATCGACATCGGGGTTATCGAGCGCGCGATTGATGGCCATGTAGAGCTTGGGCACGCCGGGAAGGCGAGTCAGGGCGCCGACGGCGGCGCGCAACTCGGGGCGGTCCAGACCTTTGGCCAGGCGGGCATAAGCAATCAGCGCCTCGGCAGTGTCTTCAATGCTGTCCTTGGCCGACAAAATGCCGTGGGTCAAGGCGAGCAGACGCAGCGCAACATCGTGTGTTTCGTTGGGGCACAGCACCATTCGCGCGGTGCCCGGTGCGGTGTGCAGCATGTGCCGCAGCAGGGCCTCGGCGTTGTCCAAGGCCAGATCCACGACCACCGCATCGGCGGCCAGATCGGCGAGGACCTCACGGGCTTCCTCAGGGCGCGAATAGGCAAGCACCTGCCATTCATAGCCTCGCGCCAATAACGCGTCTCCGACAGCGCCGGGTTGGTTGGGATCGGAGGTGGCGAACAGAACACGCATCGTCAAGAAAACACTTTTGCAGCCGTTGACACATGCTAATCCGCGTTAACCGCCAATCACTGCCAAGCGTCACAGCTTGTGCGTGATCTCATGCGCACTGCATCACACTTATGCACATCCAGCGTTTTGCAAGCCCTCTGTTACAGTGCCGAAAAGCTCAATCGAGGCCTGTGTGAGCGCACCTGATTCGACCACCGTTGAAGCCCCGTTGCGGCTGTTGTTCGCCGGCATCGATGCGTCCTTGGCCGATGAGCTGAGTGCTGCTCTGGGTGTGTCGGCCACGATGGCGGTGGTCGACACGGCCGCTACGGCCCTAGAGCGCGTGGCGGTGCAGGAGTTCGATGCGGTCATCGTGCAGCCGCGCCTTGCGCATGGTTCGGGCAATGCCTTGTTGGGTACGTTGAAGCGCGAGCAGCCCAAGCTGATTCGTTGCTTGCTGCTCGACGATGGCCGCGATGCGCCGGGCTTGGCCGCACTCGAAAACCTGCATCGCTTGCTCTACAACCCGGTCGACGCCCAGGCGCTTTTGGTTTCTTTGCGCGCGGTGTTGGCCTTGCGCAAGCGCTTGGAAAGCCCCTTGTTGGCCGAAGCGATTGGGCGCATCGGGCGTTTGCCGCCGCCGCCTGCGTTGTCGCTGGAACTGATGCGTCGCACCGAAGACCTCGAAGTCTCGGCGCGCGAAGTCGCTGGATTGGTGGAGAGCGACCCCGTACTGGCTGCCAAAGTACTGCGCTTATGCAATTCGGCGATGTACAGCGGCGGGCGGCGCATCGATGACATTCACACCGCGGTGGTGTGGCTAGGCAATCTCACGTTGCGCCGTTTGGTCATGGCCGGAGAAATCTTCGGTGCGGGCCGCTCGCGGCCTGAGGCGCCGGAACGTGAGCAATTGCGTCGGCAAAGTCTGGTGGCCTCGCGCTTTGCAGCGCGCCTGTTGCCGGGCCCACGCGCTGACCTTGCCGCCACGGCCGCATTGTTGGCGGGTGTAGGCCAAATGCTGCCCGATGTGCGTCTTCCTTGGCTGGAGCCCAGCGCCGAACAAGCGCTTTGGCCGACCTATGCGGAAGCGGGCGCGTACCTGCTGAGTTTGTGGGGCTTGCCCAGCGCATTGGTCGAAGCCGCCGCCTTGCATCCCACGCCCGCCCTTGCCGGCGAGCAGGGTTTGGACGTCGTGGGCGCGTGTCACATCGCGTGGGCACACGCGAGTGATTTGCCGCTGGACGAAGCTTGGGTCGAGTCGCTGGGCTTAAGTGACCAGCGCGAGAGTTGGCAGGCGCTTGCCGACGAGCTTGCCGCGCTTGAGTCCTGAGGCCGTGGCATCAGCCACTGACCCCATCAGCGGATTGCCTTGGCTGGGCGCCGAAGAAGCCACGCTTCAGGGCTTGATCTCGGGCGCGACGCCCTTCTTGCTGGTGCACGTGGCGCTCGATCAGTTTGAGGGCGTTGTGGATGCCGTGGGCGAAGACGTCGCTGGCCAAGCTGTGGCGCTTTTCGCCAGCCGCTTGCGTGCTTTGACCCATCCGGAAGGGCGTCTGTGGCGACAACGCGGCGCGTGCTTGTTGCTCGTCACGACCGAAACGGAAGCCGTCAGCGCACCCGAGGCATACGCGTCGCGCTTGCTGCGCGAGCTGGCCGAGCCGCTGGCCGTGCCGCCGCACACACTGCAGCTCACCAGCAGCATGGGTGTGGCCTTGTATCCCGATGATGGTGGCACTGCGGGCGCCTTGCTCAGTGCCGCGGATATGGCTTTGCAGGAGGCGCGGCGCTCGGGCTTGGGCCAGTGCCGCCGTCATGCGCTTCTGCCCGGCGCGGGTTGGCACCTGCCGAGTTTTTCACGATCGCTTGCCGCCGCACTCGAGCGCGATGAGCTAGAGCTGCACTACCAACCTTTCGTCGATGCTGCAGATGGGCGCATTGCAGGTGTGGAAGCCCTGCTGCGTTGGCGAAGCTCGGACGGCGTGCTTCTCGTGCCGCCGCAGTTTTTGCCGCGTGCCGAGCAGTTGGGCCTCATGTCCGGCATCAGTGCCTGGGTGCTGGATCGCGTGGTGGCCGATGCGCGGCGTTGGCGCCGGGCGGGCTTCGACGACCTGCGCGTGGCGGTGAACGTCTCCACGGTGCAATTGATTCAGGGCGACCTGATCGAGCGTTTGGAGAACCGCTTGGCCAGCGCCGATGTGGCCTTCGACCAGTTCGAGATCGAGCTTTCCGAAAGCACGCTCTTGCGCGATCTGGAGCGCATCCGCGAGCACCTTCGCCGTCTTCGGAGTTACGGCGTGGGCCTCACTCTGGACGACTTCGGCATGGGTGGCGCCGGCTTGGTGCACTTGCCGCGCTATCCGCTGTCGAAGATCAAGATCGACCGCGATTTCGTTAGCGAAGTGGCACAAGACCAAGGACAAGCGGCGATTGCGCGAGCCATCATCGCCATGGGCCGGCAGATGCACTTGAAGGTCATGGCCGAAGGTGTCGAAACCGAAGCGCAAGTGGGCTATTTGCGTCGAGCCGATTGCGATCAATTGCAGGGCTTTCTGTTCTCCGGGCCCAAGCCTTTGCTGGAGGTAGAGCCGCTGCTGCGGCAGCGTTACCTGCGGCCCGAGTTGTTTGTGCAGGGCGCTGCGTCGCGCACCCTGCTGCTGGTGGATGACGAAGAGAACGTGCTGCGTGCGTTGCAGCGTGTTTTCCGCCGCGATGGCTATCGCGTGCTGACCGCAAGCCGGGTTTCCGAGGCCTTCGAATTGCTGGCCAGCAATGACGTGCAGGTCATCGTGTCGGACCAGCGCATGAACGATGTGTCAGGCACCGAGTTTCTGGGTCGCGTGAAGGAGTTGTACCCACGCACGGTGCGTCTGATCCTTTCGGGCTACACCGACTTGGCGACCGTGACCGATGCGATCAACCGCGGTGCGATCTATCGCTTCTTGACCAAGCCTTGGGACGAGGAAGACCTGCGCCAGCACATTCGCGAGGCATTCCGAACCTGGGAAAGTTTGTCGGGGTGAACCGCGTTCCTCAGGTGTTGTCGCTACCCACGCGCACGGGCTGGTGCACCGGCAACACCACGGTAAACACAGCACCGCCTTCCGCGCCGTTCGACACATCAATACGGCCGCCGTGTTTCTTGACGATGCCGTAGCTGATGGAGAGGCCCAAACCCGTGCCAGTGCCCACTGGTTTGGTAGTGAAAAACGGGTCGAAGATTCGCGGCAAGACTTCTGCAGCGATGCCTGGCCCTGAGTCGCGAATGCTGATCCAAACCTCGTCTTGCGCTTCATCGTGGCCGCTGGCCAGCACGATGGTGCCGCGCTCGCCGATGGCATGACTGGCGTTGAGCAGCAGATTCATAAAGACCTGATTGATCTCGCTGGGGTGGCATTCCACGAGCGGCAGCGCACTCAAATGGCGCTCCACGCGCGCTCGGTACTTGAGATCATTCCAGACGATGTTGAGCGTGGATTCCAAACCCTTGTGAATGTCCACGCGGCGCCATCCGGCGTCGCGGCCGGCATGCGAGAAATCCTTCAGATCCTGCACGATTCGCCGAACGCGCTCTAAGCCTTCGCGTGACTCATTGATGAGCTCGGGCAAATCGGTCGATACAAAATCGAAATCGATGCGCGCACGCACTCCAGCGATGGTGGCAAGCGTTGCTTCGTCGAGCTTCGGCGCGAGGGCGTGCTCATACGCACCGATGAGCTCGAGCAATCCGCTGGTGTAGTCGCGCAGGCTCACCAGGTTGGAGTGCACGTAGCCGATCGGGTTGTTGATTTCGTGCGCAATGCCGGCCGCGAGCTGACCAATCGAGGCCATTTTTTCCGACTGCAGAAGCTGCTCTTGCGCGCCCGCTAGGCGGGCATAGGTTTGCTGCAATTCAGTGTGGCGGCGGCGCAGTTCGTCTTGGCGATGGCGTGATTCGGTGACATCGCGGAGCAGCAGCAAATGGCCCGCGACGCCGTCGATGATCCAAGGGTAGCGGCGCACGGCCAGCACAAGGGCCGTATCCGCATCGCGCGCTTCGCCGGCCCAACGCTCGTCCGCAGCGAGGCTGAACACCTCGTCGGGCACCAAGGCCAACAAGGGCATGGGGTTGTCGGGGTCGTCCGGATCGGTGGCGAAGCGGTGCGCGAGTTCGCCGGCCGCTGGGTTCGCATAGTGAATGTCGCGCTCAGGATCGACCAAGAGCACAGCTTCCTCGATCATTTCGAGGAAGGCGACAAGCTCGGGATTACTGGGCGGGCTCGGCAGCCAGAAGCGGCCGTTGGAAGGTTCGGGCATGCGTGCACCGTCAAAGCGACGATGCTCAGGCTACCGACCCTTAGGCGACGGCGATAGACCGCGTGTAGGCGTTGTGGGCCCGATTGCCGCGGGTGTCGTAACCGACGCTCTCGGTGCGGCCCAATTGCCGCAGGGCGAAGGCCACCGCACGGCGACGACGCGCGAGCAGAAGGCCGTTCTCGCGGTTGTAGACGGCCAAGGCGCTCACGCGCTCCGATGCGTCGGCCGGCATCACGCTGGCTTCGGCCACGCGCAAAGCCTGCATTTTTGCTTCCGTCGAACGCAGCAAGGCTTCCACATCCTGGCCGTTCAGCGCATCGCGCTCGGCTTTCAGTGCGGCTTCCAAGGCATCAAGCGCGGGGCTGCTCATTGCGGCGTCCTTCAAATGCTGAGTTGACGCTCAAGCGCGTCAAGTCGTGCCGCAATTTCCATCGGATCAATGCGGTACGTGCCGGCCGACAAAGCCGCACGCAAGGACTCGATCTTCGCCAGATCCATCGGCGGCGGACCAGCCTTTGTTTGTTTTTGCACGACGCGCAGGGCTTCGGCTTCGCCGGTCAGGCGAACATTGTCGGACGAGGGCGCCTGAACTTCGGCGATGACTTGCGCGCGCGGGGCGCCCGACCGTTCGACGGCCGCAGACGCTGCCGGCGCGGGGGCCGGACGTGCGACTGGTGCTGAACCACCGTCAATTTTGTTGGTCATGGGCGTGTCCTCCGGAACGATTTCGGTTCCTCACGACCAGTAACGGCCGCGCCTGAGCAGACTTTAGGGCCTGCCCCAGAAATTTTTTCGCTAAGGGGCAGAGTGCCCGAATTTGAGGCTGGCGTCACAACTGACTCCACCATCTCAACGGCCTACCCGGACTTCGCCGGGGGCGGCCACCACACCCTGAAGCACGCGGCGAGAGCTCAGGTTCTCGACCCGAACCACCTGTCCCTGGGCGGCATCGGCCAAAGCCCGGCCCGCCATGCGTACTTCAAAGCCAGCGTTTCCTGCCACCAAGGTGACCGGCTCGCCGCGCTTCAACACCATCGCGGCCACGAGGTCCGCTTGGGTGATGACTTGGCCCACCCGGCCGCCACGGCGAAGGGTTTGGCCCTCGGCCTGCGCCAGCTCAGTGAGCGGAACGCCCGCCATGCGGCCGGCGTCGCGGCGTTCCACCGCCAAGGCCGAGGCGGGGATGGCCTGCCCAGGCGCGACCGCTTGGGTCAGCACCAGCACCGACTGAACCCGCTGCACGCGAACCGGCACGAACAAACGCCAGCCCTGCGGGCACTGCACTTCGACATTAACGGCCGAAATGGCCTGCGCTTGAAGCGGGTAAGCGCAGGGCGGCATGCGCAAAGCCGGGTCCAGACTGGCTTGCACTTCGGCATCTGGGCTGGCCAAGGCCTGCTCGGCGGCCTGGCGAATGGAGTCGACCGTTTGGAAGCTCCCGTCCTGTGCGGCGCTGCTACCGGCCGCCAAGAGCGCGATCGTCAGCGCTACGTGCAGCGGACGCTTCACCCGTGGCCGCGGGAAGCGCAGCAAAGGAAGCAGCCTCGGCGGCATGGGCGCCGGGGCGGGCAGGGGCGTTGGCGCGTCGGTGCGGGACATGGGTCACTCCGTGCAGCAAGGTTCTCGTGGCAACCTGTGCAAGCCGCGTGCCGCGGCACCGACTCAAGAAGCCGCGAGCCGGGCCGACAACGACAGGGACTGTCCTCTGTGACCGAAAGCGCCCCGATCAGAATGTCGCGTGATCTGCTCAACCGCATTGACCAGCGCACCCGCTTGGCCGGCCACAACCGGCTGGCCCTCTTGCTGTTTCGCTTGGGCGGACGTCAGCTTTTTGGCGTGAACGTGTTCAAGGTGCAGGAAGTGCTGCGTCGGCCGCCACTCTTTCCGATTCCGCGCCTGCCGCCCGGCTTTGTCGGTGCGGCCGATATCCGCGGCCGCTCGGTGCCTATCCTCGATTTGGGCACCGCGGTGCGCTACCCAGAGCGCCATCTGGACCCGCCGTACTTGGTGGTGACCGAGTTCAACCGCTCGGTCCAAGGCTTCTTGGTGGCGGAAGTGGACCGCATCGTGAACATTGCGGTGGAAGACATTCGCCCGCCGCCGGAATTGGGCGTGGACGATAGCTACCTGACCGCCGTGACGCGCTATGCGGGCGAGCTGATTCAAGTGATCGATCTGGAATCGGTGCTGGCCGATGCCACCGGCGCCAAGATGCTGCAGTCCATCGAACAGCGCCTGAAAACCGGTGCCGATGGCGAGCCGGTGCGCATTCTGGTGGCCGATGACTCGCGCGTGGCCCGCAATCAGATCCGCGGCGTGCTCGACCAATTGGGCGTTTCGTCGACCCTGCTTTCCGACGGCCGTCAGGCCATCGAGCACCTGAAGCAATTGGCGGCTGAGGGCATCGATGTGGGCCGGCATTACGCGATGGTGATCTCCGACATTGAGATGCCCTCGATGGACGGCTACACGCTCACGACGGAAATCCGCCGCGACCCCAACTTGGCCAGCCTGTTCGTGCTGCTGCACACCTCGCTGTCCGGCGTGTTCAACAACGCCATGGTGGAGCGCGTGGGGGCCAATGCCTTTGTGGCGAAGTACTCGGCCAATGAGCTGGCCGAGAAAGTCCTCGCCCGCGTGGAATCGGTGCAAAAAGCGATGGCTTAAGGCTTTTCGGGCGCCGGCGTGAGCCGCCGCCCCGCTCTGCAACGGCTTTGGCACGCCGCTTGCACCTGCTCCGGGCAACCGACCGCCGGAGCGCCTTATGGCCTCGCCCTTCGACAACCCATTTGGACTTTCTGCCCTGTCCCTGCCTCTGCGGGAGCAGCGCCTCAAAGTGTTGTCCTCGAACCTCGCGAACGCCGACACGCCTGGTTTTCAGGCGCAGGACTTCGACTTCCAGCGCGCCTTGGCGGGTGCAGAAGACCAATCGCGCCGCGTGAGCACGCGTTCCGCTGCGGGCGGCGAATCCATTCTCTCGCAGTCGCTGGGCAGCGCGCCCGACTACCGCAGCTATGTCACCACCCGGCCGGGCCTGCAGCCCAGCTTGGACGGCAACACGGTCAACAGCGAAACCGAAAACGCGGCCTTTGGTCGCGCGGTGCTGGAGTACCGCGCCTCGCTCACCTTCTTCGAATCACGGGTTCGCGGCCTCATGACCGCGATCACCGGGCAGTAAGGGGAAACGCCATGAGCAACCTTCCCATTTTTGATGTGGCCGGCTCGGCGCTCTCCGCGCAGTCGGTACGACTGAACACGATTGCCTCGAACCTGGCGAACGCCGACAGCGTGGGCAGCACGCCCGAGACGGCCTACAAGCCCATTGAGCCGACGTTCGAAAGCCAGGTGCTGCGCGGCCAGGTGGGCCTGACGACGGTGCAAGTGAAGGGCG
The DNA here is from genome assembly GCA_027483045.1 of Lysobacteraceae bacterium. Lineage (GTDB taxonomy): Bacteria > Pseudomonadota > Gammaproteobacteria > Xanthomonadales > Xanthomonadaceae > Silanimonas. Next base: position 11,019 of record JAIXVL010000103.1, on the reverse strand, counting down.
TTGACCCGGTCGATAAAGCAGCAATCAAACGCTACGAGCCGGGCCATCCGATGGCCGATGCCGAAGGCTATGTCTATGCCCCCGACGTTGATCCGGTGGCGCAGATGGTGAACCTCATTTCAGCTTCGCGTGGCTACCAAGCCAACGTTGAAGTGCTCAATTCCGCCCGCGAGCTTGCGCTTGCCACTTTGATGATCGGTCGCTGATCGCGCCGTAGGAGTTCGCCATGTCTTTCGATCTCTCCATTGCCAATGGCATTGGGCTCACCAGCAACACCAGCGCGCAGAGTCGCATGGGCAAATCGGATCTTTCGCAGGCCGATTTTCTGCGCTTGATGACCGAGCAGTTGAAGAACCAAGACCCGCTCAAGCCTCTCTCGAATGCCGAATTCGTGAGCCAGATGGCGCAAATGTCGACCGCGCAGGGTGTGGGCGATCTGCGCGGTTCGCTGGATGGCATGGCAGAGGCCATGAATAGCGATCAGGCGCTGCGCGGCGCGTCCTTGATTGGACGCAACGCCTTGATTGAAACCAATCGCTTGGCCCTGGCTGCCGACCCGAATGTGCCTGGCGCCTTCACTGCAGAAGGTGTTGCCGCCGCCCCGTCTTCCGGCCTAGTGACCATCGAGATCACCACCGCCAACGGTGCCTTGGTACGCCGCTTGCAAGTGCAAGCCCAAGGCGCAGGCGATGTGGCCTTCCGCTGGGATGGTGTGAACGAGCAGGGCCAAGCCATGCCAGCCGATACCTATCGCATGCGTGCGGTGTTTGGTGAGGGCCGAAATGCCCAGGCCGTGGGCACTGGGGCCATGGCTCCGATCGAGAGCGTCACCCTCGATCCTCAGGGCTTGATGCTCAACCTTCGAGGACTGGGCACGGCGCCTTTGTCCGCCATTCGCCGCCTCGGCTGATTTGCTAACGCGCTACCCCATTTCGCAGGAGCCTCGTCATGACTTTCCGCACCGCGCTCTCCGGCATCGCTGCCGCAACGACCAACCTCTCAGTGACATCCAACAACATCGCCAACGTCTCGACCTCGGGCTTCAAAGAAGGTCGCGCCGAGTTCGGCGATCTTTACGCAGCCTCGATTTTCGGCACCGCGCGCAACACGACCGGTTCCGGCGTGCGCGTCACCGGCATCACCCAGCAGTTCACTCAAGGCAGCGTGGAGTTCACCAGCCGAAATCTTGACGTGGCCATTTCTGGTGGCGGCTTCTTTACCTTGAACAACAACGGCACGAGCGTTTACTCGCGCGCCGGCAACTTTCAGTTGGACCGCGACGGTTACGTGGTGAACCCGACTGGCGCACGCCTACAGGTGTTCCCGCCGGTGGCGGGAAGCTCAACCAGTTTTGAAACGGGTCGCCTGCAGGATCTGCAGCTCATCACCACCGACAACGCGCCTTTGGCGACTACCGATGTCATCGTTGGATCGAACCTGCCTGCAAACGGTGCGGTTCCGGCGGCTGCGCCCTTCGACCCGAACGACACCAACACGTTCAACCACAGCACTTCCGTCACGGTTTACGACTCCTTGGGTGTCGCCCATGTGCACACGCTCTACTACGTGAAGACGGCGACCGCCAATCAATGGGCGTTGCACAACTACATCGATGGCACCGCCGTCGGCGCCGCGCAAACGCTGCAGTACGACAACCAAGGCGCATTGACGGCTCCGGCCACCGGCCTTCTGACCCTGCCGGCTTACACCCCGACCACGGGCGCTGCTGCGCTAACCCTTACTCTGAACGTGGGCTCGTCAACGCAGTACGGCGAGCGATTCGCGATTAACGACTTGCGCCAGAACGGCTACACCACTGGGCGCCTGGTGGGCATTGAAGTGTCGCAAGAGGGCGTGGTGTTTGCCCGCTACACAAACGGCGTGGCCGACCCCTTGGGCCAGATTGCGATGAGCACGTTCCCCAACTCGCAAGGCCTGCAGAACCTTGGCGACAACGCCTGGTCGCAAACCTTCGAATCGGGCGATGTGCGTCGCGGCGCTGCGGGTACTTCTGACTTTGGTCTGATCCAGTCGGGTGCGCTTGAAAGCTCCAACGTCGAACTGACCGAGCAGCTGGTGAACATGATCGTCGCGCAGCGCAACTTCCAAGCCAACGCACAGATGATTCAAACCAACGATCAGATCCAGCAGACGATCATCAACCTGCGCTGATCGGTGTAACCGACGCGCACTGAAGCGGGAGTACCACCATGGACAAGGCTCTCTACGTCGCAATGACCGGTGCGCAGGCCAGCCTGCGTGCGCAGGCCGCGGTGTCGCACAACTTGGCCAACGTGGGCACCACCGGCTTCAAGGCGCTGCTGCACGCCACCGAAGCCTTCGCCTCGCCAGGCGAAGGAGTGAAGTCGCGCACGTACACGATGGGCGACATCGGTGGCTTCGACGCCACCGGAGGCAGCTTGCAAACCACCGGCAATCCACTCGACTTCGCCTTGAATGGCGCCGACCTCTGGATGGCCGTGGGCGACAAGGGCGGCAAGACCGCCTATACCCGCGCAACCGATTTGAAGTTGGACGCCACCGGGCGACTCACCAACGGCCGCGGCCAGCCGGTGCTCGATGATTCCGGCGCACCGATTGCGATTCCGCCATTCCAAAGCCTGTCGATCGGCGGCGATGGCACCGTGTCGATCGTTCCGCAGGGCGAGGCCGGCGGCCAAGCGCAGAACGTGGCGCGCATCGGCGTAGTGCAGACCGACCCGACCAAGCTTTCTCGCGGCGAAGACGGTCTGTTTCGTCTGCCCGAAGAAGAGACCGCCACGCAGGCCACGGGCAATGTATTGATGAGCGGCGTGCTGGAAAGCAGCAACGTCAATCCCACCGAGCAACTCGTGCAGATGATCAGCCTGTCGCGACAGTTTGAAATGAATTTGAAAGTCATCCGTAGCGGTGACGAAAACGCTCAAGCCTCCAACGCGCTGTTGCGCGCGCGCTAACCCTTTCGAACAGCGAGTACCGCCATGAACCCCGCCCTGTGGATTGCCAAGACCGGCCTCGACGCGCAGCAAACGCGCATGTCGGTGGTGGCCAACAACCTGGCCAACGTGAACACGGCCGGCTTCAAGCGCGATCGCGCCAGCTTCGAAGACCTGCTGTATCAGCAAGTGCGTGCGCCAGGTGGCGCAAGTTCGCAGCAAACCAATCTGCCCTCGGGCTTGCAGTTGGGTACCGGTGTGCGCGTGGTTAGTACGGCCAAGTCGCATATTCAGGGCAACTTGTTGCAAACCGGGAACGCGCTTGATGTGGCCGTGAACGGTCGCGGCTTCTTCCAAGTCTTGTTGCCCGACGGCACGGAAGCCTATTCGCGCGACGGCAGTTTTCAGATCAATGCGCAGGGCGAGCTGGTGACCAACTCGGGTTACACCGTGCAGCCGGGCATCCAGATTCCAGAGGGCGCGCAGGCCATTTCGATTGGTAGCGACGGAACGGTCACGGTGCAGATCGCCGGCCAGAGCGCACCGCAAGAAGTCGGGCAGCTCACCCTCACCGATTTCGTGAACCCCGCCGGTTTGTTGGCCAAGGGCGAAAACCTCTACCTCGAATCCGGCGCCTCGGGCCCCGCACAGGCCGGTACGCCGGGCCAGGCCGGTATCGGGTTGCTGGTGCAGGGCTCACTCGAGAGTTCGAACGTCAACACCGTCGAAGAGCTGGTGACGATGATCGAAACGCAGCGCGCTTACGAAATGAATGCCAAGGCCATCAGCACCACCGACCAGATGCTGAGCTACCTCAACAACAACGTGTAATCCGCCGAACACGTGCAGCGAGAAATCTCATGAACCGCTTGCTTTCCCAATTTGCCCGCATGGCAGCACTTGCTTCGGCTACTGCGCTGTTGTCCGGTTGCTGGGCGACCGTGCGCGGGGATGTGCAGCCGCTGGCGCCTTTAAGCGTGATGCAGGTGCCGGTACAGCCCACCGCCGTGCCCACCTCGGGCGCCATTTATCGCGAAGGGCCGGGAATGCGTTTGTTCAGCGACCGCAAGGCACGCGAAGTGGGCGACATCGTGACCATCACCTTGAGCGAGCGCACGCAGGCCAGCACGCGAGCCAATACAGCGATTACCAAAGAATCGACCAACACCACCTCGGGCACGGTGTTCGGTGCGCCGGTGACGGTGAGCGGCCAAGACATTCTGGATAACTCACTCACCAGCAGCCGCGACTTTGCGGGCGACGGCAACTCCACGCAGAGCAACCAGATCACCGGCACGCTGACTGCGCAGGTGGTGCAGCGGCTGCCCAATGGCAACTTGGTCGTTCAAGGCAGCAAAGAGCTCACGCTCAATCAGGGCAATGAGCTGATCCAGGTGCAGGGCATCATTCGCCCCGCCGATATCGGCCCCGACAACACGGTGGCCAGCAATCGCGTGGCAGACGCCCGCATCGTTTACGGCGGTCGCGGCCCGGTCGCGCGCTCGAACGCGATGGGCTGGCTGGATCGCTTCTTCAACGGCGCTTGGTTTCCGAACTGAAGCCAAGCGTCGCGAGCCCGACTGGCGCGAAGCGGGTTAGTCGCCAAGGAATCGCGTACCCACATTGATGGTGGCGAACTCGACCAGTTGCGCGGTGCCACGCAAGCCATAGCGAATGGTGATGGGCTTACGGAAGAACTGCTTGGCCTGTTCGTCAGTAAGGCCCAAGGACTGCACCAAGAAGCTGCGGCTGATGACACCGCCAATGCAGGTACGGGTGAAGGTGTAGAGGCGGCTCTGGGAGTGTCCGGGCGACAGGGTTTGCAGGTCGTTGATCGCCGTCAGGCTCTGCTCGAAGGACCCGGCGAAGGGCAGTCCCGTCACGGGGTTGATCAGGGTGGGGTCGGCCAGTACTTCGCTTTCAATGCGGTAGTACGGGCGAATGGAAATGCGCGCGTTCGCATTTGCGCCGGTCGTGTTGCGCGAGATGACGTTGGCGATCGGCGTTTGCCAGTGGCAGAGCAGGCTCTTGGTGCTTTTGCCGGGCAGGGTGATGACGTCCAGGTCCGGGCGATCGAAGCTGGTGGCCGCCGGGGCCGGGTTAAGCACGACGCAGTTGGTCCGCGGCGGGTCTGTCGGCGTGATTGGGCTGCAATCGGCATCGAGTTCAATGAAGCCTGAGACCAGACCCAACCAGTTGGCGCCACGACCAAAGCTGGCGGCATCGCCCACGTCATCGTCGGTAAGTTCAGCCGTAAGCGAGGGCGGAGCCGAGCGTGTAGGGGCGGCAAGGGTGCCAGTGGCGCCGAGGGCAACAAGGACGGCCAAGAAAAGCCGAGTGGCGGGGGCGAGGGACGAGGGACGCATGGGGGTTCTCCGTTGGGCGGGTGGGTGACTCGCCGCGACCTTGCGCCGCAATTTCCGCCTGTTGTGTAGGAAAACCGCCCGGCTCCGAGTCAGCAAGCCGCTTTCAGCGCGTCACACCCGAGTTTGGCCCGGGACTTGCAAGTTCCTGCCCGAGCGGCCGATACCGCTGGAGAGACCCAAATGCACCGTCCTGTTTGTCACTGGTTCCTATCCGCGCTGCTGGCCGCCACCGCGCTGCTTTCGGCCGGCTTTGTCGCGCCCGTTTCTGCTGCCGAGCGCATCAAAGATCTGGCTCAAGTCGAGGGCGTGCGCGGAAACCCGCTGATTGGCTATGGCTTGGTGGTGGGCTTGGACGGTACCGGCGACCGCACCAGCCAATCGCCGTTCACCACGCAGAGCTTGAAGAACATGCTGGACGAGCTGGGCGTGACGATTCCGCCCGGCATCAACCCGCAGGTGAAGAACGTCGCCGCCGTAGCGATTCATGCCGAGCTACCGGCGTTTGCTCGGCCCGGCCAAGCCATTGATGTCACGGTGTCGTCGATCTCCAACGCCGTGAGTTTGCGTGGCGGCGCCTTGTTGATGGCACCGCTGAAAGGCGCCGATGGCCAGGTCTATGCGATCGCACAAGGCAATCTGGTGGTGGGCGGGTTCGGCGCGCAGGGCAGCGATGGCTCGCGGGTGTCGGTGAATGTGCCGAGTTCCGGCCGAATTCCCAATGGCGCGATTGTTGAACGCGCGTTGCCCGATGCCTTGGCACAGAGCGGCGCGGGCGGGTTCCTCACCCTCAATCTGCATCAGGCCGACTTCACCACGGCCAGTCGCATGGTCGAAGCCCTGAACAAAGCCTTCGGCGAAGCCTCGGCCAATGCGATCGATGCGGGCACCGTGCAGGTGCAATCGCCGACCGATCCGGGCGCGCGTGTGGCCTTTATGGCGCGCGTCGAGAACCTGACGCTCGACCCCGGCGAGATGGCCGCGAAGGTCATCGTGAATTCGCGTACCGGCACCGTGGTGATCGGTTCCAACGTGCAGGTGCTGCCGGCAGCGGTCTCGCATGGCTCGCTCACCGTCACCATCACCGAGAACGTAGCGGTGAGCCAGCCCGAACCCTTCAGTGGCGGCGAGACGGTGGCCGTGCCGCAATCCACCGTGACCGCCACCCAAGACGGCTCGCGCATGTTCCTGTTCAAGGGCGGCACTTCGCTCGATCAGATTGTGCGTGCGGTCAACGAAGTGGGCGCCGCACCCGGCGACTTGATCGCCATCCTCGAAGCCTTGAAGCAGGCCGGCGCTTTGCGCGCCGAGCTGGAAATCATCTGAGCCGCCGCCATGCGCGTGAACTCCCAGCCCATTCCACTGCAAGCGCCGACGGCCAGCGATGCCGCGCAGATCAACAAGGTCGCGCGCGACATGGAAGGCCTGTTCGCGCAGATGATGATCAAGCAGATGCGCGAAACGGTGCAGGGCGATTCGATGTTCCCCGGTGCTGCGGGGCAGTTTCGTGATCTGTACGACGAGCAGATCGCCAAATCGCTGACCGAAGGCCGTGGTCTGGGCTTGGCCCCGATGATTGCGCGGCAGCTCTCGCAGCAAAATGGCGGCGCCGTGCCCGCAGCGCCCGAAGGCCCGCTGCCCTTGAACCGGGCGAAGACCGGACCTGCAGCGCCGATGTTGCCGCTCACTGAATACGCGCGCCCGCTCAGTGCGCGGCCTCTGGAATTGCTGGCCGCCCGCAGTGCGCCGGTGGCCCGCGAAAACTGGATTGCCGCCGAAGACGTGCCGCGTCTATCGCCGGCAGTGCAGCGCACGCCCGCGAAGGCCGCAGCGGCAGTGGTGGGGACCGAAGATCGCCCGACGGCGAATCGCGCCGAAGCCTTCGTGGAAAAAATTTGGCCCCATGCGCAGAAGATTGGGCGCGAATTGGGCGTCGATCCTCGCGCCATCGTGGCGCAGGCCGCACTCGAAACCGGCTGGGGGCGCAGCACCATTCGCGCGCAGGGCGAGACCGCCAACAATTACTTCGGCATCAAGGCCACTGGCCGCTGGCAGGGCGAGAAAGTCGCTACGCAAACGCAGGAATTCGTCAATGGCGAATTCCGCATGGAGCAGGCCAGCTTCCGCGCTTATGAGGGCGTTGAGCAGAGCTTTGCTGACTACGCCGCATTGCTGAAGAAAAGCCCGCGCTACGCAGAAGCCTTGAACGCCGGCAGCGATATCCGTGGCTTTGCGCAAAGCCTGCAGCGCGCGGGTTACGCCACTGACCCGGCGTATGCACGAAAAATCGAAGCCATCGCGCATGGCCCCACGTTGGAACGTGCACTGGCACGCCTCGACATCGATGACGCGCGCGGCCCCGCCGTGCGCAACACGATGTTCGCTGGCGGCATTGGAGGCCTGTAATGCCCAGCATTCTTGGTAATGGTACGAGCGCGCTGCTGGCTTTCCAGCGCGCACTGAACACCACCAGCCACAACATCGCCAACGCCACTGTCGAGGGCTATACGCGTCAGCGCGTGGAGTTGGTGAATCGCCCCGGCGAAGGCCCGCGCAGTGTTTACGTTGGCGCCGGCGTGCGTGTCGATAGCATCACGCGGCTCTCCGATTCGCTGGTGACCAACCGCCTTCTCGACAGTCGCGGTGAAGTGGGTCGTCTTCAGGTGGCCGATAACTTCTCGAACCGCATCGATCAACTCTTTACCGACTCGACTACGGGTTTGGCGCGTCCTTGGTCGGCGTTCTTCGACGCCGCGCAAGGCGTGGCGGCTGAGCCAGCCTCGCAAGCCGCTCGCACCGAATTGTTGGGTCGCGCCGAGGCCTTGATTTCGCGATTCGACTTGTTGCAGCAGGGCTTGGAGCAGATCGACAACGAGATTGATGCGCGGCTTGCAGGCGGCGCGGAAGAAGTGAATCGCCTGACGACGGAGATTGCCCGCCTCAATATCGAAGTCAGCCGCGCGGGCCCGGGTAATGCTTCGCCCGACATGCTCGATCAGCGCGATCGCCTGATCAATCAAGTCGCGGAACTGACCGGCGTGACCACCGTGCCGCAGGAAGACGGCTCACTCAACGTGTTCACTGCGGGTGGGCAGCCATTGGTGGTGGGCAGCACGGCTTCACGCTTCACCACCGTGCGCGACGACTATCGCCCGGATCGCAACATTCTTGCCTTGCAGTCCACTACGGGAACCGTGCGTCTGGGTCCCGGCAGTGTGGGCGGGCAGCTGGGCGGCGCACTCAGTGCGCGCGCCGACTTGGTGGATGCCAATCGAGCGGAGTTGGGTCGCATTGCCACGGCCCTGACCGACTCGGTCAACCGCACCAGTGCCAGCGGCTTGGACTTGAATGGCAATGTGGGCGGCAATTTCTTCGCCTTGTTGGCACCCGCTCCGCTGCCCAATCAGAACAACACCGGCACCGGCAATTTGGCAGTCACCGTAAGCGACATCAGCCAGCTGGATGGTGCGCCTCTCGAATTTCGGTTTGATGGCGCCAATTGGACTGCGCGCCGCGCCGAAGACGGTGTGCCGGTCACCCTGACCGGGCTCGGCACCATCGCCAGCCCATTCGTGGCGAACGGTATCTCGGTGGTGGTTTCGGGCGCTCCTGCTGCAAACGACCGCTTCCTGATTGAGCCCACCAGCAATGCGGCGCGCGACCTTTCGTTGGCGACCAACGACCCGAATCGCATTGCTGCAGCAAGCCGTATTCGCCCTAGCGCCGACCTCACCAACCTAGGCGCGGGACGCGTGGTGTCACTGGATGTGATCAACCCCAACGACCCCAACCTGGCCACGCCCGCCACGTTGCAATTCCTCACGCCCACCAGCTACAGCTTGAACGGCGGACCCGCCACCGCCTACACGCCAGGTGCGGCGATCAACGCCAACGGGTGGCGTTTGGTGTTGGACGGCGTGCCGCGTACCGGCGATGTCTTCCGCGTGGGGGCCAACACAGCCAACTCCAGCGACAACACCAATATGCGCGCCTGGGCCAACTTGGACGACAGCCGCATCCTGGGTGGTGGCGCGAACTCCATGAATGACACGCTGGGATCGTTGACCACGCGTATCGGTTCGGCGGCGCGCGAAGCCACGTTCTCGCTCACCAGTCAGACGGCCATCGATGAGTCTTTGGTACAGCAGCGCGAATCACTCTCCGGTGTAAATCTGGATGAGGAAGCGGCCGATCTGCTGCGTTTTCAGCAGGCGTATCAGGCCGCTGCGCAGGTCATCTCGATTTCCAACGATGTATTCCAGACCTTCCTTGCTGCGGTTCGCCGCTGACGGATGAGATGACATGAGCTTGAACCGCATCTCTAGCAACACGCTGTACGAAAGCACGGTCGCGCAGCTGCTGCGTCGGCAGTCCGAGTTGGTCGACACACAAAGCCAGATCTCCAGCGGTCGCCGCGTCAACACGGCAGCCGACGATCCGTTGGCGGCGGGTGCGGCCTTGGCCATCGACCGTTCATTGGCCGAGCTGGAGCGCTTCGACCTCAATGCCAATGTCTTGGCCAATCGATTGAACCTGCAGGAAAGCAATCTCGCCGAGGCCGGTGAATCCTTGCAGCGCATCCGAGAGCTCACCATTCAAGCAGCCAACGCGCCCTTGAGTGCCAGCGATCGCGCCTCGATTGCGCGTGAGCTGCGGCAGATTCGCGATGGTCTGCTGGGCATTGCCAACGGTGCTGATGCTGCCGGCCGCTATCTGTTCGGCGGCACCCAAGACGACCGCCCGCCCTTTGTGGATGCCGCTGCGGGCGTGACCTACGTGGGTGACCAAACTCAGCGCCGCATTGAAGTGGCGCCCTCGCTGGCGCTACAAGACGCGGAGCCGGGTAGCGAAGTGTGGATGCGCGTGCCCACCGGCGATGGTCGGGTTCGGGCCTCCGCGTTCCCCACCAATGTCGGTACTGGCCTGCTCGGCACCTTTGGCGTGGTGGATAGTGCTGTTTGGGCCGCGGGCGGCAGCGTGGGCTATCGCATTGCCTTTACCTCGCCCACCACGTACGTGATCCAAGACGCTGGCGGCGCGCCCCTCGTGCCTGCCCAAACCGGCACCTACGCGCCGGGCGATACCATCACCTTTGAGGGCCTGCAGCTTCGGCTCAATGGCGACCCGGCCACCGGCGACGTGTTTGTGGTGGAGCCCGCTGCGCCGCAAGACATCTTCGCCACCATCGATGCGCTGGCCACCGCCTTGGAGACCCCGGCCACCACGGTGACCGAGCGCGTGCGCCAGCAGAACGCGATTTTCGTGGGGCTTTCCAACATCTCGGCCGCCCAAGACCACTTCGTCGACAAGCGGGCTGCGGGCGGCGCGCGCCTCTCGGGCGTGGACGAAGCCCAGGCGCTGCGTGAGGCCACTTCGGTCACTCTCAAGTCCACGCTTTCCGACTTGCGTGACGTCAATGTGGCCGAGGCGGCCAGTCGTTTGGCCCAGCAAAGCACTGCTTTGGACGCGGCACAGCTAAGCTTTCAGCGCATTGCCAGCCTGTCGCTGTTCAATTACTTGCGCTGATTCACATCTCTTGGCGGAGGGGGGCTAAAGCTTCCCCGACGGACGCCGTTACTGGTTACAGCAGCGGGAGCCCGGGTCACGGCCCATCACCGCGGCCCCGGCCAGTTCCTAGGCTAGACCGGCGAACCATCCGACCAGGAGATCACGTCAATGAGCATCATCAACACCAATACGATTTCGCTGAATGCTCAGCG